>JAQUOR010000162.1 GCA_028717025.1 Candidatus Omnitrophota bacterium
TGATCTCTCTGCTATTGATATGTGCGTTTGCGGTATAATTGCTGACAATAGGGATCTCCGCATCATGGAACTCCAAACCGTCCAAAACTTTCTTTAAGCGCACCTTTGCCGGAGCCATAAACGGAGAATGAAAGCCGCCGCTTACCGAAAGCTCGATAACCTTTGCCCCTAAGTCTGAAAATAAAACCTTAAGGCGTTCCCGGTCTTCTTTTTGCAAAGAAATGGCAATCTGACCGGAAGAATTGATATTTGCAAGATAAAAACCTTCTTGTTTTGCTTTATCTTCGATCAATGGCCTCTCCAGACCTATTATCGCAAACATCGTCGAGGAGCTTGCGGCTGCCGCTTCTTCCATGGCAAGTGCTCTTTCTTTTACCAACAGCAAAAGGTTCTTTAAATCCAAAACACCTGCCGCATACAAACAGGTATATTCTCCTAAACTTAAACCGGATAAAAAACTTATCGGTTTCTTTTTCTCTTTAAATATTTCATATGAAGCCAGGGAAACGGCAAGAATGGCTAATTGCTGATTGGAGGTGCGTTGCAGGTCTTCGTTGCTGCCGGAAAAACAAATTCCAGAGATATCGGCGCCAAGGAACTCATCGACATGTGAAAAAAAATCACGCACGCGGGGAAAGTTATCGTATAGGTCCTTACCCATCCCCTGATATTGTGCTCCTTGGCCGGGAAATATTATCGCATTCATACTATAGCCATCGAATCGCGCAGCTGCCCCATACCAGGCCGCCGCCAAAAGCATCAAGCAATACGATATCGTCTTTCTTGATTAATCCGTCTTCCCATGCTTCACAGAGAGCCACTGCGCTTGAGGCACTGGACATGTTGCCATAATGGGAAATGTTGACATAAATCTTTCCCTGGGGAATGTTAAGCCTCTTTGCCACCGCACTGATAATCCGCTCGTTCGCCTGATGCGGAATGAGTACATCGATATCTTCTGTGGTCAGGTGCGCTTTGGTAAGCGCCTTACGCGCTGCGGAAACCATAACTCTCACCGCAATGCGAAACAATTCGTTACCCTTCATCTTGATAAAGTGCATTTTCTGCTTTAAAGTTTCCTCGCTTGCCGGGTGTCTCGAACCCCCTCCGGGCAGTATCAGCAAATCAGAATTCGCTCCATCAGCCCCAAGGTACGAACTTAGGAAACTTTTGCGCGTCGTCGAACGGGTCAACACCGCTGCGCCCGCTCCGTCACCGAATAAAACGCAGGTAGAACGGTCAGACCAATCGGTAATAGAGCTAAGGACTTCGCTGCCCACGACCAATACATTTTTATATAAGCCACTTTCGATGAATTGCCATGCAGTAGTAAGCGCATATACAAATCCCGCGCAGGCCGCAGAAACATCAAACGCAGCAGCGCTATGGGCTTTAAGATAATTTTGCAGGTAACATGCCGAGGAGGGAAACTGGGTATCAGGGGTAATCGTAGCGACAAGGATCAAATCAAGTTGTGAAGCTTTTATGCCGGCTCGCTTTAAGGCAATGCGTGAGGCTTCGCGGGCAAGAAAGGAAGTGCCTAAACCCTTTTCGGCAATCCTTCTCTCACGTATACCGGTGCGCGTGGTGATCCACTCGTCACTGGTGTCGACCATTCTCTCTAAATCTTTATTGCGTAAAATCTTCGGAGGCAAATATTTTCCTAATCCGACTATTTTTGCTGATTGCATATTTTTTTCTTTCCTCCAAGTCTCCGTCAAAAACGTGCATCCATTATTTAAAGCGCAAGTTCACCGAGCATTTGTTTTACTTTTGGATCATTGGAAGTTTTATCGATACTGTTTTTGATCTCTGAGTTGACGTTGTGCTTTAATTCCTGTATCGCGACTTTTACGGCGTTCTTAACTGCCATCGCATTAGAACGGCCATGGCCGATGATAACAATACCATCAACTCCCAAGAGCAGCGCTCCTCCGTATTCCGAGTAATCCATAAGACGCTTGACGCGCTTTAAGCTTTTCAGGATTAAAAGAAGGCCGATTTTGCCGATAAAATCCCTTTTTATTTCATCAAGCAGGAATTTTCCCATAGTCTCGGCGACACCTTCGGAAACCTTTAAAGCAACATTGCCCACAAAGCCGTCGCACACGATACAATCGCACTTTCCCGAAAAAATATCTTTGGCTTCCAGGTTACCGGTAAAGTTAACGCCTGTCGCCGAAAAAAGTTTATGTACGGCCCGAACGTAATCCGGCCCTTTGCATTCTTCTTCGCCGATGTTAAGGAGACCGATGGATGGGTTTTCTTTACCAAGAACCATCTGAGAATATACCGAAGCCATGATACCATACTGGAAAAGATGGATCGGCTTTGGGTCGATATTTGCACCTACGTCAACAATAAGCGATATTCCTTTTTTTGTGGGAATCACCAATGCAATTCCCGGGCGCTCCACGCCCTCCATGAGCCCCACCTGTAACGTCGCACCGCAAACTGCGGCGCCGGTGTTACCGCAGGAGACAAACGCGTCTATCTTTTTCTCACGTAATAGATTCATGCCTATGGCAATAGAGGAATTTTTCTTTTTTCGCACGCTCGTTGCGGGAGGTTCCCCCATGCCTACCTTTTCAGGAGCATGAACAATCGTAAAATCTTTTATATCAAGGTTGTGCTTACGGATCTGCCCCTCTATTTCTTCTTGCACGCCGATCAAGACCAGTTCGTCCGCAAATTCTTTTCTGGCTAAAAGGGCACCGTTAAAAATCTGTTCAGGAGCAAAATCGCCGCCGGAAATATCAAGACCTATCTTGTATTTCATCGTTTTCCTTTTTTCTCCTTTACTTCGATCTTTATCACTTCCCTGCCTGCATAATAACCGCAAAAGGGACATATCATGTGACTGGGTTTAAGCTTCTTGCATTCTTTGCACTCCACCAACGTTGGTATGGAGACCTTATGATGCGTCTGTTTCTTTTTCTTACGGGAATGTGAATGTCGTCGTTTTGGATTTGGCATCAGAGCCTCCTTATTTTGTTCTGCGGAGCGGGACAAAATAACTTCCGAGGCACTTCGGTTTAAATTATTTTCCTGATAATTTAAACCGATATTGAGGTGCCCGGAAGTCCAGTCCTAATGACTCCAGGTTATACGGACAATTAACTTCTCAAATATCGATCCTATGCTCTGTCGTGAGAGAACGTTTTGTTTTTCCTTTACAGGTGCATTCCCCGGAATTCAAATTTATGCCGCAGCCGGGACAAAGCCCTCTACATTCTTTCTTACATAAAACTTTCAGAGGAAAATTAAGCAAGATTTCCTCTCGTATGGCGCTGTCCATTTCCAGATATTCACCCAGTTGCGTGCTGTCATAATTGAATTGAAACCGTTGCTGCATGTCCTTGCTGACCGGCGCAAGGCAACGGCTGCAGAGAGCCGCCATACGGGTACCCACAGTTGCTTCAACCATGATCTCTTTTGCAATCCTGAAAAATTTGCAGTGCAGCGTAATATCATCGACGAACTTGATGTCATCGCTGTCCATATCCCAAGAAGATGCCGGAAGAGATTCGTGTATTTCCAGCTCTCTATCATTTATTTGCTCTAGGGCTACTCTCATCGATTTTTTTTCGCAATGCCTTTAGCACCGTGCCGGGTAAAAATTGTTTTAAGTCTGCGCCTAAAAAGGCTGCTTCTTTTATGAGGCGGGAAGAAATATATGAATATTGCGGATGAGGCATAAGAAACATTGTTTCAATGCCGGGAGCTAAATTGCGGTTGGTAAGAGCCATCTGGAACTCATATTCAAAGTCGGAAATCATCCGTAGCCCCCTTACGATGACACTTGCCTTCCTTTTACGGGCAAAATCTACCACCAGGCCGTCAAATCCTTCGACTTCTATGCCTTTGATATCCTTGGTCACCTCTTTTACGAGCGCTACCCTCTCTGAGTAAGAAAAAAGGGTATCCTTTGAAGGACTTTGCACTACTGCGACGGTAACCTTGTCAAAAATGAAAGCTGCTCTTTTGATTATATCTATATGACCGTTGGTAATCGGGTCAAATGTTCCCGGGCAAATGGCTCTTTTCATTTTTTCGGTATATTAAGAAAACGGTCTGGCCGTACCTCTTCTCTACAATAAGGGAAAAACCCTTAATTTCCCTGACAAAATCATCCTTTGTATAGCAAAAACCTACCAGATAACCAAAGGGGATTACTATATCATACCCCTCCAGGGTTTGCAAGATTTTTCTCAAGGTACCCTGGTAATACGGAGGGTCAAGGAAAACAATGTCAAAAACCTCTTTGCAGGCGTAAAAATCCTGTACTGCCTTAAAAGCGTCTTTTACGTAAACCTGGGCTTTAGAGGTGATCTTAAAAAGCTCAAGGGCCTTCTTTATGGTCTTTATGGAATCATGCCGTATATCCACAAATACTGCTTCTTTTGCGCCTGCTGAAATAGCCTCTATTCCAAGGCTTCCTGCTCCGGCAAAGAGGTCTAAAACGCGCTTGCCGCCGATCTCCTCTCCCAGGATGTCGAAGCAGGCCTTACGCACCAGCACTGAAACAGGACGCGCCTGGGCCGGACAAACAAGGTTTCTCCCTTTAAGGCTACCTTTTAGTATCTTCA
>JAQUOR010000163.1 GCA_028717025.1 Candidatus Omnitrophota bacterium
CAATTTTTGGGAGGCAGGACAAGCGGGTGTAAGCATATGACCACTAATATAATAAATACGATTTTTGATACCTTTACGGTGACCTATGATAATCCATATCCGCCGCCCTGGTGCATGACGCAGATAAGTGCGAGCAGGGGAACGTATTCTTTTTTCCACGACTATTGCTCAGAGTCCGCGATTGCAACCAACATCCTTCAGACTGCTCCAGCTGGTTTTGTAAGCGGTTCTTATATCCTTGACGCTGCTTCTCCCTGCGTCGATGCGGGCCAGCCAGCCACTGGGCACAACGATCCGAACGACGGCACCAATGCTTTACCGCCTGCGAAAGGTACAAAGAAAAATGATATGGGTGCCTACGGCGGCCCTGGCGCTGCTTTGGGCATGGGCGCACCGGCAGGGATTGGATATGTTGAACCAAATTTTGATTTGTGTCTTTAGGCTTTTACCCAATAGTTGTGTTGTTTCTCACGGTTAAAGATAAAGAGTGATATGAAAGTAAAATCACGACCGCATTTAAGTTTTACGCTGCTTGAGGTTCTCATAGGTACGTCGCTGGTCGCGATAACTGTGGCCGTAGCAGGATCTGCTTTTTTTTTCACAAATCGCCTGCTTTACCGCGAAAGGCGCGCGCTGGTGGCCTCTTCGTATTGCCATAGCATCCTGGAAGACTTACTCTACCAGACTGAATTTGATAACGCTACGTTAACCACTGGTACGCATACCATCCCGGGAGGACAATTGCCCACAAACGATCAATTCTGGCTCAAAGCCGGCCCTACGGTTCTATATAACGTTACTTCCTATCAAATCGATCCTGCAGACGCTACGAGTAGCAATGAAGCAAAAAAAATAACCGTAACGATTGCATGGAACGAAGACGATAAGGGTGTTGTCACCAACGAGAATGTGACCTTAACCTCAATTAAAATTAAATAATGAAAAAAACGTTTACCATCATTCTCGTCGCAGGGAGCGTGCTTCTGGTTACCTTATGCGTAGTCGTCGCCATGAAAATCGCATATACCCGGTATCGCCAGATACACCAGTACACCTTTTTTTTGAAGGCTACCTCCGTTGCTGCGGCAGGATTAAACCGTGCAGTTTATAAAATGAACCATGGTGATTATACCAACGAAACTTTTACCCTTAGCCCCGAGGGCAAAACCGCGGCTCTCGTTATTACTCCGAATAATGCCACGGCCGCAACGCATAATGTTACTGTTACCTCGCAAGAAAACGATTTGTCCGTTTTGGTGAGAGCCAGTTTCAATGATACTACAATGATACAATACACGACGCAGCAGGAGTAGCTTTTTTGCCGGATTCGCTCACCAAAAAAATCTCTTTTTCTTTTTCCCGAGGCAGCGTAGGCGAAAAAAAAGTAATTTTTATAACTGCCGTGCTAAATTCTCTTGACATCAATATTCCTTTATGTTACATTTAACGTTGATGAAATACTTCTTCATCCTCGCGCTTATATTTTTCCCTCTTGTTGCTGTCCAAGGACAAGACACTGTCGTAAAAGAAAATTTGCAGGACCAGGCAAGAACGTACAGGGCAGAAGGGTATCGACTGCAATCGAGAGGGGATTTAAACGGGGCCTTAAAGTTCTATCAGAAGGCCGCGGAACTTGATCCTACCTACATAGAGGTCATAAACGATATCGGCGTCATCTATGAAGAATTGGGAGACCTGGAAACGGCGACGGTATCATATCAGAAAGCACTTCAGGTAAACGCGGATTATCTGCCGACCTATACCAACCTGGCATTCCTCTATGAAAAGAAGGGAGATGTCCCTAATGCCACGCATTACTGGGAGAAACGCTACGAATTAGGCCAGGAAGGCGAATATTGGAGAGAAGTGGCGGCGCAGCACCTTCTGGCACTGGGTACGTACCCGCAAGTCAAGAAAACGCTGCTCGAGAAACAGGCCGTACGCTTATCCAGGGACCTGGTATATACCCGCGAACAGGAAAGGTTTAAAACGATCGAAGAAGCAAAATTACACTTTGATATAGGCTCTAACCTGTTTTTACAGGCAGATTACGTGGCGGCGGTGAAGGAATTCGAAACTGTCCTTTCTTTGAATCCTGCCGATGATGAGTTGAAAGCAAAAACGAAAGAATTATACGTGAAAGCCGAAAAGATGTTCACAAAAGAGCAGGCTGTTAATGATATCCAGGAAGCATTAAACTACATAAAAAAAGAGGATTACCTTTCCGCGGGAGACAAACTTAAAAACGCTCTATCAGGAATTTTCCGATTGGCCCAAGAAAAATAAGGTACGACCAGCCTTTACATCTTAAATCTAATCCTTAATGGCTACAATACAAATACAATAATACTGCATTAATGCAACAAAGGCAGGGGTATTTCAACGCATAGAGATCCATTTAAACTTCAAATCTTTCCAAACGCGCAAGACACGACTGCAAAAACAGTTATCTTTAAGTGCTATAAACTTTTCTGACCGTGACAAACAATACCATATATCTCATCGACGGAACATCGATATGCTACCGTTCCTTTTACGCGATAAACTTATCAACATCCAAGGGGTTTCCTACGGGTGCGCTCTACGGATTTTATCAAACCCTAAAAAAAATAAAGGCTCAGTTTAGCCCGGTCTATCTGGGGATTTGTTTCGATGTGTCGCGAAAGACGTTTCGCCAGGAAAAGTTTAAAGACTATAAAATACAGCGGCCCCCCACGCCCGATGGCTTAAAAACGCAAATCCCGCGCATCAAAGAGTTGATTGCGGCAATGGGGATAACATTGATAGAAAAAGAAGGATTTGAGGCAGACGATATCATTTTTTCGCTCACTAAAAAAGCGATCGTTGATAAATTTAATACGGTCATCGTAACCTCGGATAAAGACATGTACCAGCTCTTAGGCGATAGCAGTGTCTCGATCTACAATCCCAGCCGCGAGACGTTGATACGGGAGCAAGACTTCGCCAGCGAATTCGGATTCCCCTCGTCTCTCATCATAGACTATTTAGCGTTAACCGGGGACTCAAGCGATAATGTCCCTGGGGCCAAGGGAATAGGCAAGGTAGGTGCTTTAAAATTAATCAAAGAATTTAAGACGATAGAAAATATCTTTGCACATATCGACAGCTTGTCCCCACGCTTGCAAAAAATCCTTATGGACAACAAAGACATTGTGTTGTTAAGTAAAAACCTGGTGACGCTTATGCCCTGCGAGCTTAAGCTCACCTGGGAAGCCTTAAAGATAAAAGAGACGGATGAAAAAGCGCTTTTTTCGATGTTCAGCGAATTTGAATTCAAAAACTTCCTTAAAGACCTCACGCACGATGCACTTAATGTAAAAATAGACATCAAAGAAGGTTCTCTGGGCGGCGTACGGGCTGCCGTTAAAGATACTATGACGTTTTCGATAGAAGACAATACTGCATATATTGCGACTGATGACGAGACCGTATGTAAAAGCGAAATTAACGAAGTTAAGGACCTCCTGGAAGACGAACGCATTAAAAAAATTTCCTATGATTTCAAAGAACAGATGCTTCAGTGTTCCGACATAAATATTAAAGGCGCATGGTTTGATGTTAAGATCGCCGCATACGTTGACGACCCTTCCTTAAGTGATTATGAACTTCCTACCCTTGTTTCTCATTACCTGGGAGACTTTGTGAGTGAAGTGCCCAGTGAAGCTGTCGCACTTTTTAGCCATACATTGTATACAAAAATTGCTCTCCGGCTTAAAGAAGAAAATCTGGAAGATTTATTTTTCAAGGTAGAAATGCCTCTGGTTATAGTGCTGCGTGACATGGAAGCATGGGGAGTAACTATCGATATCGCGGCGCTGGGGAAACTGTTGAAAGAGGTCGAGGAACGCCTTACGAAAGCTGCCGACGCCGTGTTCGCCATAGCAGGAAAACAATTTAACTTAAATTCGCCGGCGCAATTACGCGTCGTTCTGTTTGAAGATCTAAAGATTACCCCCCTGCAAAAAACAAAGACGGGTTTCTCCACAAGCGAAGAGGTCTTAACGAAATTAGCTGATGTCTATCCTGTTACGCGTCATATTTTAGAGTACCGCGAATTAAATAAATTGAAAACAACGTATATCGTGCCTCTCTTGGAAGCAGTAAAACTTCGGGGCGGCAGGCTTCATGCCAAATTCAACCAAACAGCCACCCAAACCGGCCGGCTTTCTTCCTCTTCCCCCAACTTACAAAGCATACCGGCGAAAGGTAAATTCTCAGCGGATTTGCGTAAAGCATTTGTTGCTTCATTCGATGACGGATTTATCCTTTCGGGTGATTACTCACAGATTGAATTACGGATTCTTGCGCATTTCTCGGATGATGAGGTGCTCCGCGAGGCATTCACCAAAAATACGGATATCCACTCTTTTACGGCATCTTTGCTCTTTGACGTAAAAGAGGCAGCAGTGACCACGGTGCAACGCACCTTCGCAAAAAAGGTAAATTTCGGCATTTTGTACGGCATGAGCAGTTATGGTTTAGCCGCGCCTCGATAACCACGATTGAAAAGAGAATGTGGGTCAAGATCGCGATTTTAACCGATGAACATTTAAAT
>JAQUOR010000164.1 GCA_028717025.1 Candidatus Omnitrophota bacterium
TTATTGCCGTGATGACTTGAGAGCACCTCAAATAACTTATGGTGTTTATGGTCGAGAAGGGTATGAAACATCTTTGAAAATTCATCAATTTTAATCGCAAGCAAAATTGTAACGCAGGCATCAAAGCAGGGGGAACGTTCCGAAATAAAAGCAGTCACATAGAGACGGGCGCGCCAATATCGGGGTGCAACCCTGGCCAGATCATTGTCCTTTACCCAATCACGGTAGACCCTGTTAAAAGACTTTTCTTCCGTATCGAAACCCTTGACCTTTCCGAATCGAGCTTGATTAAGAAAATTCTGATATCCTGCCATAAAACGCGCTACTGTCTGCGCTTCCTGCACAAGCGCTACAAGAAGTGTAAAACGCTCAAGAAAAGCATCTTCTTTCTCGTATGTATTATCGAAAAGCAGCCGTTGAGCTTTACGTTCACTGGCCAGGACCGACAAATCATCATGCAAACGCTGCAGAATATTTCTGTGCCCCATAAAATCAGGCTCGCTTAAATAGGGAATTACGATAATATTACTAACCTCTGTGGCGCATTTATTTAAAAGACCAAATGTATGAGGAGTACGAATATAGAGGTTTTTCACATATTCAATACGACCGATAAGACGGCTGAAACGGCGTTCGCCGATTTCACGCAGTCGGTTGCGTACGTGAGAAAGATAGGTAAACTCCGACTCGATTTCTTTTATGCGTAAAGCCAGGAAAGATTCAGCGACGGATAAAGATGAGATAGCGAGATCGAAACGTTTCTGCGCTGCGCTTGCGTACGCAAGCCTAAACGAGCGCTCGGCATTTTGTTTAAATTCATTGCTCACATTACCCAGGCGCTCAAGCAATGCTGCGATATTTGCGGCACTGTCACCTGAAACGCGCGCGCAAGGATCCTGCGCAGCCGGCGTGGCTAAAGAATCGACCAAGCGCTTAGTCTCACCGATTAAATTATTCATCGCGCCATAATCGGCGGCTTGGCTGGCAAAGATCTTATCGAAAATACGCTGCCAGCGGTAAAGGCCGCGGGTTTCGGGCTTTTGTTCGACAACGGTTGTGCCGCCCTTGGAACGGATGCGGCCCATATAAATAGTTATATCGCCGTTTCTTTCTTCGAATATCTTTTCATGTGCTTTACGCCTGGCTAATCGCTCATCGAGCAGGCGCCGGCGTTTGCTGCCCGCTACACGGATATGCCGGCAAAGCATCGATAGTGCTATAAGAGGGTTGCCCTCTTCAATATATCCGATAATTTGCTCGTCGTTGGCAAGCTCTGCTCTTCTAATATTTACCTTTAAGGCTCCGACATTACGCGCAACATCCGGATTGTGTAACCCATATAAAGATAATTCAACGGTCCGCTCGTGAAGATCAAGCAGTTTTTCGTGCCTTCTTTTCTCAAATGCCTCATTGAGCAAAACAGTCTGGCGATAGGGTGAACGATCAGGGACGTTGCCGGAATCGGTGCTCTTGTTGACTCCTCCGTTGTCCATACTTAAAAATGCTGCCTGGATTATTTTGCCGCCATTATCAAGAGGGGCCTGAGTATTGCATTTTTTTCCTTGCATTTGCTGCTGTGATAAATGATTTAGGCCACGTTCTATTATTCTAAATTCTCTTTTGTTCAAAATGCCTGAACTATAACATTTCTCATGCCATTGTAAGGTCTCCTCCACATTAATCGTTTCTTGCCTTAAGTGAACAAGTAAACCGGAAACAAGACCGCTTAAAATTGGATTATTCACACCTTCACGCTGGTATCGATACGGTAATGGTAATAATTGTCTACGAAGTCTTTCTGGTAAAACAATTCCCATAGCGCATTGTTGAGCATTAAAACCTATGAATGGAGTACCGGGACGATATTTCTCTTCTTCAAAAACCATGTCAAAAGGATTAAGATCAAAGGCTATCATGCAAACCCCGAATGGGCCGCCGGCAGGGTTAATTCTGGTAAAAAGCCAACGTTCTGGATACGCATATAAACCGTTTTCCATAATGAAACGCGCATTCCCAAAAGGTGTTTGATGGTAACCGACTATTGTTCCCCCCCGCTGATGAGCAGCGCTTTGATCTTTGTCCAGTACAGGCTCGCTCGCTTCTCCAATAAGAACATAATAATTTTTATTACCGTTAGCTTCGCTATGAACACTTAATACAGACCGGCCATGGGTATACATAGATTTCGGTAGATAAACACTCTTAAGAAATTCTGTTTTAGTATGAACTCTTGCAGGATACCATAGGTACGGTAAAAGTATTATAGTGGCAGATTCTTCTACTTGATCGTCAATAATTCTCCTAAAATCATCAGATACACTCGCCCCATAATAGGTAAAAGTTCCGATACCGGTAGCTATATTCCTTGACCATATATTTGGTGTAACCGAAAAAGATGCACTGCCACCGTTATCAAGCGAACGTATTGTTGGAAATCCCAAGAAAGAGACAAAATTATCAGCTAAATACGTCTGCCAATCACACTTTGGCATCCCTCTTTCTAAGAACTCTGCCTGAAAAAAACTAAGCGTTAAGCCGTCGTGTAAAAATTTTATCCGGTCATCCTCCTGCCCTATTGAAGAAAGCCATTGCATATATGCTTCAACGCTATCGTCGCCAAGTAAGCGCCGTGCTCTATCCTGATAAAAAAGTTTACGGCCATGTTCACGCACATGTTCTCTTAAAGCGCTGGGCTCCTGTACCATAAACCCGCCATACCCACTCCTTCCATAAAAAGAGTTTGCCAAATAATCAAAACATTCTTGCTGTTGCGTAAAACCCAAGGCATAAAAGATATCTTTAAAGCGCTGTTCTTGAGGTCGCTCTTCGGTGGCTTGGTAATAACGGTCAAAACGCACAAGAGGAATCCGACATAAGGCACAAATATCACTCAAACGCAAAAAGAAACGAGCATAAAGTTCTGGACCACAAGCAAATCCTCTATAATGTGGGCCGCTAAAGCAAGTATTAACACTCACACTGTAGCGCGGCCCATGATCAAAGAAGATCTCATGAAAAACACCATTCACACCGCCAAGCAGCCGTCCGTTCCAAAAGAGCTCCATACTGATCATGGAATTACTCAGGCGCTTAAGATCAAAGTCTTTACCCAGTCTAAAATGCTCAAAGAAATAGCCACTACGCGGCAGGCGCAAAAAAACCCCTTCTTTCTCCACTGGCTGACTTATGGGTTGGCTGTGCAGTGTTGATACTCGCTCGCACGATGATCGAGCAAACAGATTATATAATGCTTCAAGTCTAGGATAGCTGGCTTGAGCGTTTTCGCTTGTCCCGCCGTTGTCCATTCCTTGGTATCGAGTATTGAGCAGTGAGTATTGAGCAGTACCGCCGTTGTCGAGAGTCGAACTTTTACTTCCATTTGTTTTAGAATAAAGAAAGGAGGAATCTGCAGTTAGTAGAGGTGTCGTTGACAGCAAAGACACAAATATCAATGGCCCGCTTATACCAAGAGATGCTAACCATTCCAGTATCCAATTGCTTACTAGAGTATAATTATTATCTTGCATGATAGGTTCTGGCGATTGAACATTAACTTTTCTCTGGGTTTCAAAGGAGGGCACAACGCCAAATATATTTGCATTTTCTATCTGCATATCTAAGTAAGAATAACTATTCGAAGGCTGCTTTTCTCGCTGAGAACGTACCTGTGCAAGCAATGCTGCCTTCTTTATTTCAAGTTGTCTGCCAGCTACAGGAAGTAAGAATTTCATTTTATTAAATGACTTTGTAAATGAGGGGGTGGTAAATCCTATAACAGAATAACCTGGATAATCTTTTAATAAATGGTACAAAAGCGCCCTGCCTCTGCCGGTTTTCTCTGGCGCTGATACTGGTTTAGGGAATTCTGGATAGAACCAATCAATCACTACCACTCTTTCAACGGGATAGACATGCAAAATAACCTCAGAATCAATAATTGGCATTGAATCCTTGGTAACTGTAAATCGTAAAGCATGCGGCACGCCATATACATCATGAGGCTCTCTTCCAATATTGTAACCTTCTCTTAATAAATCATCCCAAGCATACTCATCTCTGCTGAATGTATATGATTCTTGGCTATAAGAACAATACTTATCACCGCCGTTATCAAGTGAACCCAAACGAAAAACAGCGACAGCATTAGGCGCACCAAAAATATAACGGCTTAAACATAGACGCCTATCAAACACCTTAAAGCCTGGGGTAAGATTCATGCTTTCCGGGTCAAAATTTGCAAATTCATGGGCGTTACGTCCCAGTGAATTCCTTGTTGACCTTAAACGGCCTGAAGTAGCTGCTTTTTTGGGACCAAAAATAACTAAATGATGATCGCCCGCCGCGAGTATCCCCGCTTCTTTTATTACTTCAACAGCGATGGCTTGGAACACAGGCATAATTTGTTTATTGACTATCTGTTCCACTCTTCCCTTCGTAAGCGCCTTACCTTTTTCATTACTAAAACCTTTCTCATAAAAACGTCGCGCAACACCCCTCATGGTTAACGTCCGAACCGGTTCAAATGAGCTCAACAAATAATGGCGGACGTACCACCTCC
>JAQUOR010000165.1 GCA_028717025.1 Candidatus Omnitrophota bacterium
CAATGATTACAGAGTTTAGAAAACGATTCCAGAGATTTTATTAATCACCGGAACCTATATTTAATCTCCGGAATCAAAATAAAAATTATATGGAATATTCAATAGTCATTCCTGTTTACAATGAAGAGGAGTCCCTGAAGGCTTTGCAGGAGAAAATCAACACTGCAATGCTAAAGATTTCTTCCGATTACGAGATAGTCTATGTTAATGACGGCAGCAACGATGCTTCTCCCAATGTTCTTAAAACGCTTGCCGGTCAAAACTCAAAGATAAAAATAGTTTCTTTTAAAGAAAACAAAGGACAGTCAGCAGCTTTGGCTGCGGGTTTTCGCGCGAGCCGGGGAACGTGGATAATCACGCTGGATGCTGACCTGCAAAATCCGCCGCAGGAAATAAGCAAATTCGTACCCTTTAAAGAAACCCATGACTTTATCACCGGTGTGCGCGTAAAACGGCAGGATAGTTTTATGCGGAAACTTTCCTCGCGTATCGCGGCGGCTTCGCGCCGGCTTATCCTTCGGGATACCACCACCGATACCGGTTGTTCCTTACGCATGTTTAAACGGGAAATAATCGAACGTTTTCCGTTTTTCAAAAATTTTCACCGCTTCTTTGCGTTTCTGGTACAATCAATGGGTTTTAGGATAAAAGAAGTCAATGTGGAGCACGAAAGAAGAGCGTTCGGTGTATCGAAATACGGTAATCTAAAACGCGCCCGGGAAGGTATCTTTGATTTGTGGGGCGTTTTCTGGCTGGCAAGGAGGCTGTTACGATATGAAATTAAGCACGATTGAGCTTTTGTGGTTCATTGTAGGTTTCGCGGGCCAGGCCTTTTTTTCCTTACGCTTTTTTGTTCAGTGGATAGCCTCGGAGAAGAAGAAAGAAAGTATTATCCCCGTATCCTTCTGGTATTTTTCTATTGGAGGAGGTCTCGTCCTTCTCGCGTATTCCATTTACCGCAAAGACCCCGTGTTTATCGCAGGGCAAAGCTTAGGAGTTCTTATTTATGCCAGAAACCTCTATTTCATCCATCGTAAAAAAGATTAACCCCTATCTTTTATTTTTTCTCCTCTGTATCGCGCTGTATCTGCCGAGTTCCCTTTTGCGCAGTCCCTTTGCGCCCGATGAATTTCGTAACCTCTATATCGCGCAGAACATTCAGACAAGCGCCGATTATCTTTTTCCCAAATACGTTGACGGGTTTTACCATGAAAAGCCGCCGTTTTATTTCTGGATATTAAAATTTTTCCTCAAAATTTCCGGTACAAATCCCCTTGTGCTTCCCGTTCTCTTTAACGCTATCGTTTCCGGCGCGATGCTCTCGCTTAATTACTTTCTCTTAAAGAAGGAAGGCTGTGGGCAGACAGGGATTTTAAGTTCGCTGATGCTTAGCACCTGCGGCATTTTTTACGGCATGAACATGCTGGTAAGGATGGATATCCTCTTTCTCTTTTTTATTTTTTTAAGCGTCTGCTCGTTTTGGTTCGCCTGCCGGCATAATAAACTTTCCCTGTTTTTGCTGGCACCTGTCTTTAGCTTCCTTGCGGTTTTTACCAAAGGCGCCTTTGGCATCATTTTCCCGCTGTTCATAGAGCTCGGTATAGCAATTATTTTAAAGAGCAGGAAAAATTTCTTTAAAGCCATCGGCGGCAATCTCCTGGCAGTCCTTTTTGTGTTCACCTGGCTGATTTCTTTTTCGCAATTACGCAGTGATTATTTTTCCATGATGTTTTTCCGCCAGACCGTGGCCCGCGGAGTAAACCCCGCCAGCCACGCGCAGCCCCTCTACTATTACTGCATGTATCTTGTCCCTTTGTTTCTTCCCTGGTCCCTGTTGCTCGTAGGCTACGCCCTTAATTTTAAGAAATATAAACTTTACCTGTGGGAAAAAATGTATCTACTCTGGTTTATCGCCGGATTTTTGATACTGTCGCTTATCCGCTCAAAACTGGAAATGTACCTGTTGATTCTTGCCATGCCTTTTTGCGGACTTTTGGGAAAATTTTTAACGCACGGTAACCCTGTTGTTAAAAAAAGGATTTTTGTCATTACCTCCGCATTCTTTTTCCTTTCCTTCCTTATCGCATATTGTATCTTTCGCAAGGGAAACGACATGCCGCCTACGGCAATTTTTAGCATCCCCGTATTCCTGGCAATGTTTCTTTTTGCCATAAAGAAGCCTCCCGAGAAGCAATTTGCGTATTTTTTTATTTTTTGGTTCTTGTTTATCCAGATGCTCAATCTTTTATATTTACCCGCAGCCAGCGCCGCAACCCCCTTTAAAAAAATCATTGATACCGTAATGAATTTTAAGAAACCTTTTGTAAATATCTGCGTGACCGAAAAGTCCCTGTTAACGCTTGCCACGTACGATCTGAAAAAACCGCTGCGCTATGCCGAGAATAAAGAAGCTGCCTGTCGGAATGGGTCCTGCGTTATTATTTCTAAGGACAACGATTTTCCCTGCCCTACCCAGAAAATTGCTCAATTTAAAGAATTTTCTCTTTTCTATAAACCATAATGGATTTTTTTCCTTTAAGCGAAAACAAAATTAAGAGGATACTTACTTCCCAGGGAAACCATCCTTTTGTTTTTCTGGAGAGCGCGCGACCCACCGGAGGGGCTCACAATTCTTTTTTATTCAGCCGTTTTGAATCGATAATAGAGTTTTATCACGGCGATGACCCGCATGTTTTTTTTAAACGCCTCGACGCATTCATTACGCAAGGCTTCTGGTTGAGCGGTTATTTTGCGTATGAATTCGGCTATTACCTGGAACCTTCTCTTTTTAAGTTACGCAAGGCTTCGCGTGCACCGCTTGCCTGGTTGGGAGTTTGTAAAAAACCCGACATCATTACCCACGAACATCCCCCTATCCACATACACCAACCTGTCCGCGGCTATAGCATAAAAAACATACGGCCGAATATCAGCAGAAAAGAATACGCTTTGTCTTTGCAACGCATAAAACAGTATCTGCGCACAGGGCTTACCTACCAGGTAAATTATACCTTTAATATAAACTTCGATTTTAAAGGAAGCCTGCCCGATTTTTATGTCAATTTACGCCGGGCGCAGCCTACTTCTTACATGGCATTTATTCAGACAGGTAAAGACCACATCCTTTCTGTATCGCCGGAACTTTTCTTCACACGTAATCACAATACCATTACCAGCCGGCCCATGAAAGGCACCATGCCCAAAGGTTTAAGCTTTCAGCAAGATTGGGCAAATCGCAACTATCTTACGCAATCAAAAAAAAATCGGGCAGAGAACGTGATGATTGTAGATTTGTTGCGTAACGACATAGGAAAGATATCGCATAGAGTGCGGGTTCCTTCGCTCTTTGAAACAGAAAGCTACCGGACGATCAATCAAATGGTCTCTACTATCAGCGGTACACTCAATGTCCGTGCGGGCATGTACGATATATTTAAGGCACTTTTCCCCTGCGGCTCGGTTACCGGGGCGCCTAAGATAAAAACCATGGAACTCATTGCCCGCCTGGAAAAAGAACCCAGGGGTATATATACAGGTGCAATAGGGTATATATCGCCGAACAAAGAAGCTTGTTTTAATGTAGCCATCAGAAGCATTTGTCTTAAGCGCAATCGCGGCCAGCTCGGAATCGGGGGAGGTATTGTGTATGATTCGCTGTCACGCGATGAATACCGGGAGGCAATACTTAAGGCAAGATTTCTTACCGGTTCACCCGATTTTAAACTCATAGAAACTATTCTCTGGAATAAGAAATATTTTTTTCTTCACGAGCACTTGAAAAGGCTTAAAGCCTCGGCTGATTATTTTTCTATTCCCTGCGATACGTACGCTCTCGCAAAAGCCTTAAACGCATTTACAAAACGTCTCACGGCTCAGCCCTTAAAGATAAGAGTGACCATTACCCTTGCGGGTCGCGTAATGATAGAAAAAGAAGTACTTAACTCTGCCCCTTTACCCGTAAAAGTAAAGCTGAGTACCTTAGCGATAGACCCAGACAACGTTTTTCTCTATCACAAGACCACTCAGCGCGATAAGTATGAGCGGGAGCTTCGCCTTGCGCGCAGCCAGGGTTTTTTTGAAGTTATTTTCCGTAACCAGCGTAAAGAAGTGACCGAAGGCAGCTTTACTAATGTCTTTATTAAGAAGAACAAGCGCCTTTACACCCCACCGCTATGCTGCGGGCTTTTGCCGGGAGTATTACGGGCCAGACTTTTAGGCAGCGGCCGGGTAAAGGAAAAAGTCCTTTATTTAAAAGATATTTTAAGGGAAAATGAGGTATATGTCGGTAATTCCGCACGAGGCTTGCTTAAAGCTGAAATTTCCCTTGCCGATTTGGAAAATAAAAGTAAAATCAAATATACCCCGTAGGCAGCGTTACCGGCACAAAAAAGGATAATCACTACACAAAAAACCAAAGAATGGCAGTCGCAGGGCAACTTAAAATCAGGATCGAGTCGCTTAAAGAGCTACACCCTCAGGTATACCTCTTAAAATTTAAATCACCCCTTTTAGCCAAGGCGGCGGCGCCC
>JAQUOR010000166.1 GCA_028717025.1 Candidatus Omnitrophota bacterium
TACCGATAAGCGCGATACCTGTTCCAAACATAACGGTAACGGTTTCAAGCGCCCCGGATAACGCTGCGCTTTTCAATATTCCGGAAAGTCCGCCGCAAAGAGCACCCAGTATAGCATAACTGATTAACCGCCCTGCGGAAAATGCGGCATATGAGACGACTCCTTTATTGAAGGAATCTTTGTAGACAACGACGTAACTGGCCAGTATGGGTGCGCAGAAAGCCGCGCACGGCCCTGTCCCTAAAATCAAACCGCTAAGAAACAAATAATATAGACTTTCTTTCATTATAGGGATAATATAATAATAAAATACGGAGTTGTCTATGGTAATCTTTATATTCCTTGGGATTATTTCCTCCATTTTCCAACTTTCGACGTTAAGGGAATTCACCTTTTGCGTCGCAAAAAATGAAATCGCCTTTATCGTAGCGTGCGGCGCCTGGCTGGCAGCCTGCTCTCTGGGAAGCCTCTTTGCGCGCACCCGCAAAAATGAGCAACCCTATCTTGCCTTTCTTATCTCGCTCATCTATTCTTTAGCGATATCTATTCTGCACATGGCGAAATATTTAGCGGGACTGAAATACTACGAAACAGCCGGTTTTGGTTTTATAGCGATGGTGGGCCTGGTTACCGTTGTGCCGACGGCATTTATTCTGGGGTATTCTTTTTCCTATTTTGTCAGACAAAATGGCCCTGGGGCTTTCGAGGGTGAAAAGATTTACGCTAAATTTTTTGCGTTTGAGGCGCTCGGATTTCTTTTCGGGGGAGCTGCCTTTACCTTCTTTCTTTCAGGATATTCTAATCCGTTCATTTTCTCTGTAATTCCTTTGCTTTTAGTCGTGGCGCTTAAAAAGCAGCTGCAAAAAATATGTTTTGGCCTGGCGATTATTATCCTTTCCACAGCCTTTCTGCTGGGTTTTAATTTTATTCTGGAAAAAGAATTCTCAGGCTCAAAAATCCTGCAAAATTCCGGTTCACCCTATGGTCCGCTGATTGTAACCGACAAAAATAAGGTAATTTCTTTATTTTCCAGCGGGTCGTTGCTGGCCAGCAGCGAAGATAAAGCAACGAATGAAGAATTTATCCATATGGCGTTGTCGGCGCTGGAACCTGAGAGTAAAACGGACATACTTTTTATCGGTGCCTGCTTCGAAAATCAATTGCAGGAAATTGCGAAACATGGACCGGGATCTTTGGAATGTCTGCAGATAAACCCTCTGATCACCGGAATGGTTCAAAAAGGACTACCCCGGTCCTTAACGGGAAAAACCGAATTCATCACGGATGACCCGCGCCTTTACGTGAAAAAAAAGAACAAACAGTACGATATCATACTTATGGATATGCCTCCTCCTTCTACCCTTGCGTTTAATCGTTATTATACCGAAGAATTTTTTGCGCAGCTTGCGTCACGGCTCAAACCATACGGGGTATTTACGTTTCATATACCCGGAAAAAGAGAAATACTGGGGCCTCAAATGGCCCGGTTTGATGCTTCCATAATAAACGGCCTGCGCAAAGCGTTTAAAAATATTTTTATCATCCCCGGCGACTCCATGCTCATCATGGCCGCAGATAAAAGAGAGATTACGGAAAGACGACTTTTGGAAAATTTCCGTAAGGCGCGCATCGATGCGGATTTTTTCACCATTTATCATTTTCAGGATTACCTTGACCCGCATATCCGCCGTTATATCGAAACACAGATTGCCGCAGAGACTCAGATAAATTCCGACCGTAATCCTTCGGGGTTCCTTAATTATCTTTTGCTTGAGCAAACAAAACTTTTCCCCCGGCGCATGCTTGATACCGAAAAGACAAAACGCATCATCATCATGGCGGTAATCATTGCCGGGATTTTTATCATCCTTGTAAGCTTGGTATCAAAAAGATCTTCCTGCTTTTTAAATACCTGGGCCGCGGGATTTAATTCCATCAGCGCAACCGCAATAGTGTTTATTTTGTTTCAACTCTATTCGGGGGCGCTATTCTGGAAATTGGGGTTTTTGCTGGCCTTCTTTATGGCAGGAGTAAGCCTGGGAACGTGGTCATTGAATCTTCTGCTGAGTAAGATGCATTTCCGAAAGGTTTTTATTTCGCTGGTCTTTTTATTTTGGATGGCATCGTACCTGCTTTTACTTACGCATCTTAATGCGCTCGGCAGCATACTTTATCCTGAACCAGTCTTCTATCTTTTTTCCTTCATCTGCGGGCTCATTACCGGGGCGGGATATCCTCTTTTTACGCGAGACCTCTTGCGGACAGGATTCCTTAAGGAAAATGTCACGGCGTTTATCTACGCTGCCGATTTAAACGGCGCATTTTTCGGTACTATCATCTCAAGCCTGGCATTCCTGCCTTTTCTGGGCATCACGCAGTGCCTTATGATATTATTAGCGTTTAATGTCGTTTTTATCGTACGAAACCTGTGGGATTAGTCCAAATAATGCACGCTTTGCGGTCCTGTTACTCTCGATACTATATCGGGGTGTGGCGTCCTAAACCTTAATGCTTAAATATAGGAAATGGAACAGGTATTTTTGCCCCACCAGTAAAATGTTTAGGGATCTACTCCAAATTTTCTAAGGGAAAATCTGGATACGTCGAGGTTACCCTGGAAAAATGCACCTCAAACTGTTTTGTATCAGTGGCGAAACAGTCTAATGTCCAAGGCATTTTTCGGGTTAATCCCATACTCCGGCAACCGTGCTATTGCAGAATTTGCACCTGCCGTTGGTTAAATTGTTTTCCAGAACGGTATATCCTGTCCGCTTGATTAATAATTTTCCGCATGCAGGACAAACAGTATCCTCTCCTATCTGCCGGGGAACGTTACCTATATATATATGACGCAATCCTTCTTTGACGGCGATATCCCTGGCGCGGATTAACGTCTCTACCGGTGTAGGAGACAGATCCAGCAGCTTATACATCGGGAAAAACCGGGAAAAATGGACCGGCGTATCCTGGCCAAGATTCTCCTTTATCCACCGGCATAATGCGGTAATATCCTCCGGAGAATCGTTTGCCGTAGGTATAAGCAGATTGGTGATTTCAATCCAAACTCCTTCCTCTTTCAACACCTTTAAGGTATTTAACACATCCTTAAGACTTCCTTCGCAAAAATCAGCGTAATATTTTTCGCTAAAACCTTTCAGGTCGATGTTGGCTGCCGTAAGATACTTGGCGAGTTGTCGTAACGGCGCTTCGTTGATGGTGCCGGCCGAATGCATTACGCACGCGATACCTTCTTTCTTTGCCAATCGGGCGATTTCCAGCATATATTCATAAAAGATTGTCGGTTCGGTGTAGGTAAAGGCAATGGTGCGGCAGTTGGTCTCTTTGGCCATGCGCACTATCTCCTGCGGAGGAACAAATTTTACCGTTATTTCCTGCGGGTCTGCCTGTGATATTTCCCAGTTCTGGCAGAACTTGCAGCGTAGATTGCACCCTGCCGTAGCTATAGAAAATGAACGGCTCCCGGGATACACGTGCGCAAACGGTTTTTTCTCGATAGGATCAATGTGTATCGCAACCGGATAACCGTAACTTATGGTATAAAGAGTGCCGCCGACGTTTTTGCGCGCGCGGCAGAATCCTCGTTGACCATCCGTCAAAACGCATTTTCTCGGACAAAGCCCGCACTGCACTTTTGTGCCCAACCGCTGCCAATAGAGAGCTTCTTTTAATCCGGCGGGCGCATTTTTATCGCGTTCTAAAGCCTGGGCCAATCTGCCTGATTGGCTTTGGATAATGGAATAGGCACCTAAAATAAGCATAACGGAAACTAGAATGGCTAAAAAACTGTTTTTGCGTGCAGAGGGGTTTTTCATGCGTGGTAAAACACTACAGGGTCAGAGGCCGTCACTTTCTCTATAATTTTTTATGGGATGTTCCGGCACTTCCTCGGATTCTACTAGTGTAACGCGGAAGAGACATATACGAATCCTCAGTCGCGCGAACCAGCTCCGATATGCATCGGAGCTGACAGGTTCTCACCGACAGGGTGCCAAACAATATAAACTTTCGCCTCTTGGCGAAAGTTTATATTGGCTGCCCGGTCAGGACTCGAACCTGAAAAGTCAGACCCAAATTCTGATGTGTTACCAATTACACTACCGGGCAATGAGACTTAGGCTTTTGAAGCCAAAGGCGCACAAAAGCCTCTAGTCGAATTGTCCCAACGATAGTTGGGACAAACATTATACCATCGAGAAATTTTTTACCACTTCTTCTGCAGCAGAAATATTAAAGTATAATTCTAACTTTATATAAGGGAAAAAAAACAATACCCCATGCTCTAATTACGCGGTTTGCCGTAAAGATAATTATTTTTAGGACTTAGCTGTTTAATTCCTGACTTACTTCTTTCTGCGGTTCTGCTTTAAACATCTCTTTTTCTCGATAGTACGAATCGAGAACTTTGCTTTGCAGATAGTCACGGAACTGTTGATTTATAGGGTGTGCCAGGTCCTGGTGTGTTGCTTGTTTATTGGCAATGGTACCGGGATTTGCCTCT
>JAQUOR010000167.1 GCA_028717025.1 Candidatus Omnitrophota bacterium
GGCCATCGTCGTTAAGCAAAATAATTTCTCCCGGAAAAAGATACTTCTCTATGGAAAATCCCAGATTGGGAAAAGCGCTTGTCTCTGATGTCACCGCCCAGGAATCATCTCTTTTTCCCAGGACCAACGGAGTATATCCCCATTTATCGCGTGCCGCGTAAAGGCCGTCTTTATTAAGCAGCAGCAGCGAACAAGAACCTTCTATGGCGTCAAACATTTTTTCGATCCCATCCACTATGTCCTTTCCCCGGTTTATCAATTTCGCGATAAGTTCGGTGGTGTTGACCGCACCCCTGGTCATCTCGCTGAAACTTGCGCCGGACTCCAGCAGGCTGCGCACCAATGCTTCTTTATTTTCGATAAGGCCCATGGTAACGATACAAAACGGCCCGAATTTTGAGTTTAAATAGATAGGTTGTTCGTCCGAATCACTGATGACCCCGATTCCTTTATTACCCGGCATATGCTTATAGTCTTCGTAGAACTTTGCTTTAAACTGGCTCTGCGAAACATTGTGTATCTGACGGCTGAATTCCTCTCCCAGCGTTGCCATGCCTCCGTACCCTGTTCCCAGATGCGTATGATAATCCGTACCGTACAAAAGGGTCTCAGAACAGTCATTTTTCTATACAACTCCGAATATCCCGCTCATGCAGAACCTCCTTGCTGGAAAACCTTATCTTAAGAATGTTTTAAATTTAGGAAAACCACATAGATTATAGCTCTAAAATGCGGAAAACCAAGTAAAAATGCAAGACTATTATGAACCGGTACTCTTTAAGTGAACGAAGCGTTATTGCTCTCTATTTACGCTTTCCTGCGTATGCTATTCGTCCTTTTGGTAAACGATTTTTGTCTGCGTTGGCGTAAACTCTAAAATTATGGTATTGCCCTGTATTTCGCCCTGCATTTTAGCTTTATCCCGCTGCATAAGTTTTATGCTTGTCTCTTCAATGCGGTAAGTGCCTTTTTCTTCAATGCCGGTAGATATAGTCTGCAGGTAAGAACCGTCTGCATTAAGTTCTAACTTACCCTGCTCCTGCATCGGCGTAATTTTTTGCCCTGCCCTTAAATATTCCACGCAGCGCCACGACCCTGTATGATCGGAAGCGAAAGTAAAAGAAAAACTCATCACAAACAATGCTAAACCTATAAACAGCATCTTCACTGTTTTCATTGTGTCTTCTCCTTCTTTAGTTGAAAGCCGCACATCACAGCACGCTTTTTATCACTGCGTGCTTGCGTAAAGCAATATATATATTATTACGCGCCTCCTCGCTCTCAACAAATGTCTTTAGCGCCAGGGAGATGTATTTTCCGCCGCGGCTTTGGTTTGAAAACGAGAGGTCATATTTTTTATTAACAAGGATCTCCGACACTGCAGCCTTTAGTAGCTCCTCATGAGCGCCGATAATCCTGAACTCCCATTCGCAGGGATAATTTATTTTTAAATTGTCCATAAAGCCTCTATTTTTTATTAACGTTACGCTGCCTTAAAGTCTTTCGATAAAAATCCTCTACTTTTTTCCTGGCCCAGGGAGTTTTTCTTAAAAACTTAAGACTTGAAGAAATGCTTGGATCAAACATAAAACATCGAATAGTGATATTTTCCGCCAACACCTGCCAGCCATACCACTGCTCTAAATCAGTAAGTATCATTTTTAAGGTGACGCCTTCAAGCGGGTCTTTGGACTTTATATCAGGCATACATTTACTCTTGCCTTACAATTTCAATGCCGCTGTCTGTAATTTTTATTTTACGTTGTTTATAGAGTACGCCGATTGCCTTCTTAAATACTTTTTTACTTGTCTGAAAATACGCCCTGATATCTTCGGGAGAGCTTTTATCGTTCAACGACAATTTCCCGCCTGATTCTTTAAGCAGCGTAAGTATCTTTTCCGTAACTTCTAAAACCTCCTGGCCTTCCCGCGGTCGCAGGGTAACATCGATCTTACCGTCTTCCCGTATACATTTTATAAAGGCTTTTAGCTTTTGCCCGATATAAAGCGTATCAAAAATTTCATTTTTGTAAGCAAGCCCGCTATGGGTATCATTAATTGCAACTTTAACGCCTAAATCGGTAAAGGCATATATAACAGCCTCGACCTCCTGGCCCTCTTTAAAAGCATCCTTATCCGCTTCTTGTTTTAGATGACGATAATCATTATCCATTAAATGCTTCCTGCCTGATCAGGCTAACAACCTATCTCTAAACTTGTAAATTCGTTCATCAAAAATAATATCGCTCTCATACACCTGTCTTTTTAGAATAATCCCTTCGAGCGTCCTGCAACGGCTCAATGCCACGTAGACCTGCCCATGCGTGAAAGCACCCCAGGGGCCTAGATCGATAATAACATTATCAAACGTCTGACCCTGGCTTTTATGGATAGTAATCGCCCAGGCTAATTTTATTGGGTACTGTTCAAACGTTCCAATAACCTCTTCCTCTATTTTTGCTTCAGCCTCGTTATATTCATACTGGATCTTTTCCCAGGTCACGCGTGTCACTTCGTGCACATTGCTCCCTATAAGCACTTCTATATGCTCCGGGAAAACAGCAGATATTTCGGCAATAGTCCCATTGACCCAGCGTTTTTCAGGATCATTTTTGATCAAGATGATCTGCGCGCCTCTTTTAAGTCTTAAGCGCGATTCCGTGGGATATGCCGATGCATCAAAGGCGCCGGTCGTGACCGCTTCGTAATCAAGCTCTTCCGTATTGAGGTTCTCGAGTCGTTGCTCGTTAATGACGTTGGCGCGATGATTTGTAGTGGTAAGGATAACACAATGAGAAAGATTTTGAGGTACTTTTTTTGTTACTCTTTCATTTAATACTTCAAGCTCCTCTTCCGTATGTTCTTTACATCGTATCTGATTTAAAATATTGATAAATTTTGCGTCTGATTGGCGATATATTTTAGATAATTCGATATAACGCAGTTTCAACTCTTGAAAAACCTTTGCATTGAAAAAATAGGGACTCTCGTAGCTCTGAGCAAGGATCACCGCGGCATCGCTTTCCACCACCGGCGGCAACTGGAATAAATCCCCAAAAAATACCATCTGAACACCGCCAAAGGGTTTCTCCATTTCATTTCTATTGAGCCGCAATGCGTAATCAATACCATCCATAAGATCGGCTCGGACCATGGAAACCTCATCGATGATCACCATATCGAGATTTTTGATGACCTTATTGTTACGGCGCCGGTGAATATTATCTTTTTGAATAAGCCTTGGCGGAAGGCCAAAAAATGAATGTATGGTTTGACCGCTGACGTTAATTGCCGCAACGCCGGTCGGCGCTAACACAACTACATTTTTTAAGGTATTTTTGCGGAAATATTTAAGAAGCGTGGATTTTCCGGTGCCGGCCTTACCGCTTACGAAAACAGGGTCGCGTGTATTTTCCAGCAGATCAAACGCGCCCAAGAACTCAACATTGAGCTCTAAATTTTCCGGCAAGCTGTTTGCTTCGTTAAAAAGCCTGTCCTTGTAAGTATTGATTACCCGGTCTTGCACGCTATCTTCTTCTGTAAGAATTCGTCTCTTTGATTTTGATAACATTGTTTTTTTGGGGGGGCGGGGGCTTCCTTTTAAAAATTGTTACCCGCTTTTGCAGTCAAAACATTTTCCGGCCATCGCCTGCGCATGCGGCGCTAAAAGAAATTACTCTTCTGCAAATCCTTACCGGATGCCTGGTTTGCTTCTTTGCAGTTCGGGCAAGCGCCCTGAACGCGCCTTGCAATAGTGTAAAAAATGTTTTTCGCTTTTCTGCTTCGTGTAAATTTACATAAGGGACAAACCGCACATTTTTCTACCGCATTATTTGCTTCCATGGATCCTCCTCGTATTTTATCTTCTATCCTGTAGACTGTAGCTTTTCCCGAAAGCCAAACGGCAAGAAAGCATTGCTTGCGGTGATGCAGGAATTTAAGCTAAGAGAGATATTTCCTGTTGAGGTAGAAGCTGAAATAACCGATAAAAACTAAGGCCAGCCCCATAAGAATAAGCGCAAGCGGCCAACCCAGATTTTGAGCGAAATACTCAGCGGTTATTTTTAAGAAATACCCGATAAGATACAAGGAACCGAAGACCAGAAAAGACTTGCTTTTAAGGTATATGCTTAAAAAGATGATCCCAAAACAAAGTCCGGGAAATAACATTTCCCAGAAGATATTTTGCTTTGGAGTCCAGCCTCCTAAGGCAAGCGCTGCTCCCAAAAAGCCTAAAGTCCCTATAGCGTAGAGCCACTTTGAAAGAACGTTTCTCTGGACTCGTGAAAAATGATAGCCCAGCAACATATACGATAGGCCTGTGGCCAATACGCGGTATTCATTGAAATGGCGTAAAGGTAGGTAGGAAGATTTGCCGACAAAAAGATCGGTAAGACTGAAAAAGAGCCACGTCCCAAAGATAATATTAAAAATGGTGAAAATATTCTTTTTAAAAACCAAATAAGAGAGGCCATAAGCAATGAATAAAATACCGGCAAGAACGC
>JAQUOR010000168.1 GCA_028717025.1 Candidatus Omnitrophota bacterium
AAACGCCCGTCTGAAATAAGTATGGGAGGATAAAGGGTCGATCTGTAGTATCCTGGTATAATCAGAAATAGCGTATCTATAATTGCCTTGAGCCAGATAAGCGTCGCCCCTGTTGCTATAGGCACGCACGTCGCGAGGGTTCTTTTTTATGGCTTTCGTTAATCGGGTTATTGTACCTTCGGGCTTTTTTGAAGTAGCGTCGACGACAACGATATCCTCTTTCGCTTCCCTTGCTGCCTGATCACTGTGACGTTTTACTTTCTTTTTCGTTGTGGCACACGCCGAAAGTGAAAAAGTAAAAACCAATAACGAAATAACGACTAATGGTTTTTTAAACACATTTACCCCATAAAGGCAATTATCGGTCTAAGCGTACGACAAAAAGCCAACGATGTTTTCCGGAGGGCTTGCGTAAAGGCATCTTCTACGATCTCACCGGTTCTTGCTTTCGCAAGAATTGGATGGAATATTTCTTTTATGCTCCTAAGTCGTACACGTCTCCGGACTTAGTTTTGGGACTTTTTCGAATGACATTCTTGGCAATGACGTCGCTTAAACGTTCCGTGTCAAGTTTCGCCCACACATGGCCGCAGTAGGTGCAGGCCAAAAAGCAGTTATCAACCCATACATTAGTACTAAAAAATGCGTAAAAGGGCAAACCATTGGGTCTAAAATATGCTTTTGGATCAACGTAGTCGGCCTGGTTGTAAATTTTCCCTTCTACTATCGTATCCTTATGACATTGCGGACATTTTGTATCCATAGCTACCTCCTTCAATGAACAGATGACTTATGGAGTTTAAACGACATAAGTCATGGCCCGTAAGGGCGTCTGTGAATTAAACCCCTTCCACCTCTTCTATTTCCGTTTAGCCAAAAATACAACTTCATCTTTTGCGGGAATAACTGCTTTAAGATTAAGCTTTTTAAGATTTGTCCTTAGAACTTCCGATTGCTCTTCCTCCCCATGCACGATAAAAACTTTTTTGAGCCTCTTGCCGAAACTTTTAACATAATCGACAAGGCCATCCTTATCGGCATGCGCGCTAAACGCATTTAAGGTTATCACTTCGGCATTTAAATTGTAAGGCCTGCCGAATATCTTTACGATTTTTTCCCGCTCTACAATACGCCTTCCTAAAGTTTCTTTTGCCATAAAACCGACCACCACAATCGTATTATGAGGATTTTCGACGTTGTTTTTCAAGTGATGCAGGATCCTTCCGTTTTCGCACATCCCGGAAGCCGATATTATAATCATGGGCCTGCTTTCATCGTTAAGGTGCTTCGATTCATCGACGCTGGTTACGTACCTGACGGAATCAAACCCAAGGGGATCCGGCTCATCAAGAAAAGCTTTCTTTGATTCTTCATCGAAATACTCCCAGTTATGTCTGAACACTTCGGTCAAGTTTACTGCCAGAGGACTGTCGACATAAATAGGTATCTTTTTTATCTTCTTCCTCTTTATTAATTTATTTATGAAAAACACCATTAATTGCGTCCGCTCAAGGGCAAACGATGGAATAATGACCTTACCGCCCCGCCTGACCGTACGGTCAATTGCCTGCGCCAGTTCATCCTCTGCTGCCTCGATGCTTGCGTGCGAGCGGCCGCCATAGGTACTTTCGATAATAAGGTAATCAACATCCTTAGGCGTCTCCGGGTCACGCAAGAGCGGCATACCGTAGCGGCCCAGATCAACCGCATAGGCTATCCTGGTAGTCGTTGTATCACCGTTTTTTATGTCAAAGACCGGTACTGCCGCGCCAAGGATATGTCCGGAATTAAAAAATGTTAAGTCTATTTCCCGGCTCAACGCATAACGGGTATGGTACTCCAGCGACCTGATATATTTAAGAGCGGCTTCCGCCTCTTGTTTTGTGTAAAGAGGGTATCGCAGCGCAAGCCCTCTTCCCCGGTTGATCTTGTTGACGAACTTTACGTCCTCTTCCTGGATGTACCCGCTGTCAGGAAGCATATATCTGCATAATTCCTTAGTGGGCGGAGTCGCCAATATGTGTTGCCGGTACCCTTTTTTAATGAGCGTAGGCAAATTCCCGCAATGGTCTATGTGCGCATGCGATACGATGCAGGCGCATAAATTTTGCGGATTGAACGAAAGTTCTGAATTTACAGAGTAGAATTCATCGCGACGGCCGTGGAAGAGTCCGCAATCAAGCAATACATGAGAGCGGTCTACCGACAAGAGATGCATTGAGCCGGTGACGGTCCGCGCTCCACCGCAGAATTTAAGAGTTATGGTCAATTGGCGTTCCTCATATGTTGGTTAATGCTGTTCGATACAAGTCAGAGTTCCTTAATGTATAATCTTAAAAGTACTGTACCACTAAGATATCTTATTTTCAAGAGCTGTATTGCCACGAAAAGGCCGTTATCAGGAAATTCGTTCTATGACAATCTCTTCCTCGACATTCAAGGGAAACCGCATGGATTTCTGTTGCATTCGTATTTGCAACGCCCACCCCTTTTCAACAGAACCGAATTCTTTTACACTTGCCAGCCCATACTCTTCTGCAATATGAGAAGTATTGTCGAAACAAAAAAATGTATCTTTCCTTGCAAGACCGAAAGTGGGGTCAACAGGCACCCATCCGTATACCGGCAAATAAATTTCCGCCCACGCGTGCCCGATTTTTTCAATGTATTTTAAGCGCGGCTTATCGGAAGCAAACGCAACCCCTCGCACCACACGCGCAGGCACACCCGCGGCCCTGGCAAGAGCAACGTAGAGTTTGGCAATGTCATAGCAGATACCTTTTCTAAGGCTCAATGTTTCATCGGGTTTACGAGACTCATGGCCGCTCATGGACATTATTTGGTTGGCAAGTGCCTGATCATACTGAAGATATCCGGTCAGAAAATCGTAAATCGCTTTTGCTTTTAAATATGGGTTTTTAAGGGACGCGGTCAAAACGTGCGCTTTTTCCCGGATCATCGGATGGCTGATATTTATGTCGCCTTCGCTGTGCAGGTACGGCTCAAACGATGTATCGGACGCAGGGTAGTGATCAGGAATGGAAGACGGGACAATTTCCAGGGGCGCAGTCTGGAACTCGACATTGTACCCAAGCCCCACAATGGCAGCAGAACCGCTCTTGAGTAACCCAAAATAAAAGATAGGGACATCGGCTCCGGCACTATCTTTGATGTGTGCGTTTGCCTGCGGAAACGTAGCGATATCGGTTATCGTCTGACGCACGGCGCTATTTTGCGGCGATGGCATACAGAATTTCAAAAAATGCGTTTCTTCCGCGGCTCTTAAATAAAATTTTTTGGTAACTTTGTAGGAAACGGTCTTTTTATTTTTTGTATCCGCAGCCTGCGACGGCAACGAAGCTATCTCATCAAGATAATAGGTAACCGGTATACCTAAGATTTCCATCTTGATATACGCGTCTGTCCTCTCAACGATTTTCCCTTCTACGGTTTTTCCTGATTTAAGAGTGATGGTTTCGGCAAATAGCGGCAGGCAGAAAAATAAAAAAGCTGACAGGAAAATTGCAGATACTTTTTTTGGCATTCTTTTTTCCTTCATACAGAACAGCGCATTTTTTTACCGGCACACTCGTGATTTAAAAATCATTAATGACGGAAAGCATTTTTGCATGAATTCTTCCGTTGGAAGCAACGATATAATGCTTTCTGGTAAGCGGGACTTTCTTTCCTTTGTCATCGGTAACTCTACCGCCTGCTTCCTCTACCAGGATTTTTCCCGCCGCAAAATCCCAGGGACTTAATTCAAATTCCCAAAAACCCGCGGCACGACCAGAAGCAACGAAACACAGATCAAGAGCTGCCGAGCCCAGACGCCGCAGCCCTAAGACGTGCTTAAACATAAACCGCTTGATGGCAGCAAGGGTCTTCACCATTTCTTTGCCTCTATTATAATAAAAGCCGGTAATAAGCAAAGCTTTTCTAAGATCGATTACCTCGTTGACTCGAATGTGTTTCCCATTAAGGAATGCGCCCTTGCCTCTTTGAGCGTAAAAAAGTTCGTTGTGCATCACGTCATACACCACGCCCAAGAGCAACTCATTGTCATACGCAAGCGCTATCGATACGCAAAAGAGCGCCATACCGCACACAAAATTATTAGTACCGTCAAGCGGGTCGATGATCCAGGTAAACGGCGAATCGGTTTTCGCATACACGTTCTCTTCGCAGACAAAATTATGGTCAGGGAAGTGACTTTTAATAAACCTGACTATTTCTTTTTCCGCTTCTTTATCGGCAATGGTAACCAAGTCAAACGTGGTAGACTTGGCCTTCACGGAGAAACTCTTACGGAAGTATTTTTTGTGGACTTTGCCCGCGCGACGGGCCGCGGCAATTGCAACAGCGCGATAGTTCATAGCAATGCGCTCCAGTAATGCTCATGGTTATCTCTCGCATCATTCATGGGCTATTTCCAAACGATCCTGGCGGGATTA
>JAQUOR010000169.1 GCA_028717025.1 Candidatus Omnitrophota bacterium
AAGAAGATCATCATTGCCGAATCTACGTTCGGCACTGCGCGTGTGACTCAAAACTGTTTTAATGCAACCGGGTATACTGCGCTTGCACAAAAATATAACATTGAGCTTTTAAATTTAAACAAATCAGCGTTCATTGAGGTTAAAGTGAGGGATCCCCTGGTGCTTAAATCGATAAAAATAGCAAAGGAAGTTTTTCAAGTTGACCGCATAATCAATCTACCGGTGATGAAGGTGCACTATGCAACCGGCGTCACATTGGCGCTAAAAAATTTAAAAGGTTTATTGGCGGGCCGGGAGAAGAGGCATTTTCATGAAGTAGGTTTGGCAAGGGCAATCGCGGACTTAAATAGCGTTATCAAGCCTGCGTTAAATATCGTTGACGGCATTTCCTGCATGGAAAGGATGGGGCCGCGAGGAGGGGATATCGTCAATTTAAACTTGATTATCGCCGGAGAGCATGCGGTCGAAGTCGATTATGTGGCTGCGACGATTATGGGGTTTGCGATACGGGAAGTTAAGCACCTGCAATACTATATCGGCCACAACGATATCGATATAGGAGCCATAGAACTGTTTGGCGAACGCATAGCCGACGTAAAATATAATTTTAAAAAAGTAGTCATGGAAAATATTGTTCCCAGGCAATTTGCGGTTCATGAAACAAATGCCTGCTGTGCCTGTATGAATGCCTTCTTGCTATCCTGTCAATTCCTTGAGAAAAAACCTTCCAGAAAAACACATATTTATATGGGCGCAAAGATACCGGAACCTGGTGCCGCAAGGGGATCAAGGGTGGCATTCGGGAATTGTTGCCTGAAAGCCTTTTGTACCGGCATAGCTATCCCCGGTTGCCCGCCCTACCCTTTTGCGTTAAAAGCCGCCTTGGAGAAGAAAACCGTAAAAAAGAAGAAAAGCCTGATCGCTCATTGACTCCTTTCGATTGCGCTTTTTGCTTTGAATAAACTATTCTGTTTAAAAATAAGTCTCTTTTAGGCGTATTTTGTATGCCTAGTAAAGTGTTTTTGTGCTCGGCGCTATATAGAATTAAGTTGACAAACTGCCCTTAAAGTGGTACACTTTTCCTAATTAAGTTGAGTTATCTTGAGGCCGCAAGTTCTTTAGTACCCAACTTGCGGTTTTTTGTTTATCCCGGAAAAACCGGAGAAGTGGTTTTATAGCGGAAATATAAAGCCTAACCGGGGTAAAGCAAGAAAAAAGGAGGCATAAATGCAGAAAGGAAAGATTAAAAAACTCGTCAAGGACAGAGGGTTTGGTTTTATCAGCATGGAAGACGGGAAAGAGATATTCTTTCATCAGACCTGTTTAAGCGATGGTAATTTCCACACTCTTTCAGAAGGACAAGCAGTAGAGTTTGAGGTTGAAAATTCCCCTAAGGGTATGCGCGCCAGCAACGTGCACATCGTTCAAGGATAATAGCCTCACCATTTTTTAGTTGCCGGTAACAAAATCCAGCAAATCCAATGGAGCAATGTAGCGCTATGGAAAAACTCGCAAAGTTTAAAGCTTTGGGTCTGTCCGATAACGTTCTTGTCGCCCTGGCGCGTAAGGGCTTTGAAGAACCGACCCAGATTCAGGAAAAAATTATCCCTATTCTTTTGTTGAAAGAGGATATCGATATCGTCGGACAGGCACAGACCGGTACGGGTAAGACTGCGGCTTTTGGCCTTCCGTTGATTGAGAAGCTGCGCGAGGCGGCAAAAGTCGTGCAGGCGATCATTCTCGTTCCGACCAGAGAATTGGCGTTGCAGGTTTCCGAAGAAATAAATTCTTTAAAGGGCAGCAAACGTTTGCAGATACTTGCTATTTACGGTGGCCAGTCAATTGAACAACAATTACGTAGGCTCAAAGAAGGTGTTGATATTGTCGTCGGTACCCCGGGCAGGGTTATCGACCATATTAATAGACGGACGTTAAAGCTTAAGAACGTTACACATGTAGTCTTGGATGAAGCGGATGAGATGCTTAATATGGGTTTCATCGAGGACGTTGAGGAGATTCTAAAACACACACCGCAAGAAAAACGCATGCTTCTCTTTGGCGCAACAATGCCGGAGAGGATATTGAGCCTGGCAACGCGGTATATGAAACAATACGAGGTCGTGGCGATCAAGAAAGAACAGCTCACCACCGACTTAACGGACCAGATATATTTTGAGGTAAATTCTTCGGATAAATTTGAAGCCCTATGCAGGATCATAGACGTTGAGAAAGTTTTTTATGGGCTGGTGTTTTGCAGAACAAAGGTGGACGTTGACGACATCGCGCACCGCTTAATGGACAGGGGGTATGAAGCTGAAGCGTTGCACGGCGATTTATCGCAAAACCAGCGGGAGCGGATTCTGGAAAAGTTTAAAAAGAAAAGAATCAATATTCTTGTCGCCACCGATGTCGCGGCGCGAGGTATCGATATATACCATTTAACCCACGTCATTAACTATGCTCTTCCTCAGGATCCTGAGTCTTATGTGCATAGGATCGGCAGGACCGGCCGCGCGGGCCAAGAAGGCACTGCAGTCACCTTTGTTACTCCTGAAGAATACCGCAGGCTTACCTTTATAAAGAGAGTCGCGAAAACCGACATCCGAAAAGAGCGGCTGCCTAAAGTGGCGGATGTGATCAACATCAAGAAAGAAAGGATAAAAGACGATATTTTGAAGCTGGTGCAATCCGGCGATTACGAAGATTATCTGAAATTGGCTCAGGAGATGCTTGGGACAAATGAGGCGGAAAAAGTCCTTGCCGCTATACTGAAGCATTCTTTCCAGGATGAACTCGATGAGCGCAGTTATAACGAAATCAGGGATGTTTCGGTCAACAGGAAAGGAACCGCCAGATTATTTGTCGCGTTGGGGCGTCTGGATAACATGACGCCGCAGAAACTGGTTAGCTTCATAAAACAGAAAGCAAAAGTTGAAGATAGGAAAATACATGATGTCAGGATATTTGACGCTTTTTCCTTTATCACCGTACCTTTTGAAGAGGCGGAAGTGATTTTGAGAGTTTTTAAAAAAGAACAGGGCGGAAAACGGCCGATGGTTGAACGTGCAAGGGAAAAACGATAGATTGCTAACGCATTTACGATAGATGGAGCAAGTCTTCACCCCGTCTCTCTTTATGAGGGGCGCGGTTCACAAACCCCGTAGCAACCGTTTCCTGAAGTAAAACATCGTAAAAATCCTGAAAAAATATTGCATTGCTTGGTTTTTTATTAGAAAAGGACGGATGCTGCTGGTTACTGCGGAGGGGATGAATCAACCCATCGATGAATCCGCGAAATTCGTAGTTATCCGTTTGCATTTTTAAAACGTAAGGAGGAGTTGCAATGTCACCAGTTATGTTTCTGCAAAAAGTGAGAAATATCGGGATAATGGCGCATATTGATGCCGGTAAAACTACGCTTTCGGAAAGAATACTCTTTTATACGGGTAAGTCCCATAAATTAGGCGAGGTCCATGACGGGGCCGCCACTATGGATTGGATGAAACAGGAACAGGAGCGCGGTATCACTATTACCGCAGCGGCGACTACCTGTTATTGGAATGATCACCGGATCAATATTATCGATACCCCCGGACACGTTGATTTTACCGTTGAAGTGGAAAGAAGCTTGCGTGTTTTAGACGGCGCGGTCGCGGTATTCTGCGCAGTCGGAGGCGTTGAGCCTCAATCGGAAACGGTATGGCGTCAGTCGGAAAAATATAACGTTCCTAAACTTGCATTTGTTAATAAAATGGATCGCGTAGGCGCAGATTTTTTCAGTGTTTTAGGACAGATAGAGAAAGATTTGGGCGCAAACGCGATACCATTACAGATACCCATCGGCGCGGAAGAAAATTTCTGCGGCATAGTTGACCTTATGGACATGAAGGCATATACCTATGAAGATGATACCAAGGGTAAAGATTTTGTCGTTGAGGAAATTCCTGAAGAATTAAAGGAAACGGCGAAAAAATACCATCACGTTATGATCGAGAAGGCTGTTGAGCTCGACGATACGCTGATGGAAAAATATCTGGAATCAGAAGAAAAAATTTCAAAAGACGAACTTATCAAGGCTATCCGCAAAGGAACCGTTGCCAATAAAATCGTACCGGTCTTATGCGGGACGGCATTTAAAAATAAAGGAGTCCAGAAGCTGCTTGATGCAATTACCCTGTATTTGCCGTCACCTTTGGATTTACCTCCCGTGGAAGGCAAAGACCCCAATACCAATGATGCCGTTATCACGCGTAAACCCAGCGACGAGGAGCCGTTTTCCGCGCTTGCTTTTAAAGTGCAGTCAGACCCTCACATGGGAAAGTTGGTGTATTTCAGGGTTTATTCGGGAAAACTGGAAGCAGGCTCGTATGTGTATAATGCGACAAAAGGACATAAGGAGCGAGTAGGCAGGCTCTTACAGATGCACGCTAACCAGCGGGAGAATATAG
>JAQUOR010000170.1 GCA_028717025.1 Candidatus Omnitrophota bacterium
GGTTTATCAATATCAGATAATACTATTCCAAAATCCGTTAACGCTTTTTTGAGCTGATCAATACTGTCGAATTTAATAGCTCTTTTTATGCCGGCTTCTCGCGCTGCGTAGTAACCTGCGTCTGTATCATCGACGTACACTACGCTATCCAGGCTTAACTGCAGAATATTTAAAACTTCTGTAAAATTATTTCTTCCTCCTACTTCGCTGGCAATAATAAACCTCTCGATATTTTCTCTAACAAAAGGAAAATCTTTTAATACATAGTCGCGTTCCTTCTCGTTAGCTCCTGAAAAAATATAAATAAGGTAGCCTGCTTTTTTCAATAAAGAGAGCAATTCGGGCAAACCTGGTATTTCTTCATATATGGGAAATGCCCGGCCATCTACGATCTCTCTTCCTACGGTCCTTACTAAAGTCCCGCCTAAATCAAACATGATTGCTTTTATTGGGGAAACAACACCACCGTTGTCGAGGGATTTATCAGCGAGCAACTCCTCTTTCATTGTTTTTATAATGCCGTCTTTATCTAAACCGTTTAATGTCCAAAGCTGCTCTGCCTTGCCGCTGCCGTAACGGGTGATACCTTTGCCGACAATGCGGCCCACAGCTATATTTGCCTCTTTCACAGCAAGGGCAACTTTACCTTGCAGGATATGGGCAACTCCATTGTAGAGTGTAAGGATAGGGACCCCCTCTTCATGGCGCAAAAGCTCAACAATAGCTGACTGCCCATTGATTTTATCAAGGCTTACTGCATTGATGACTTTAATATTGTAGCCTTGTTCCTTTAATGCTTGCGCTGCAGCCAAAGCAGGTGCAACAGTTGTGCCGCTTGCAACGATAACAGCATCGTTCTGTTGTTGGGTTCCATAAAGTGTATAGGCGCCCTGAGCAACAAGCGCTTGATAGTTTTCTTGGTAGCCGGGGACATTGCTTCTATCAATGTTTTCTGAATCGCTGCGCGCAAGCCTCAAGTATACAGGCGTATTGTTTTGTAGTGCTCTTATTGCCAGGCGCATAGCCATACGGGTTTCTTGCGCATCTGCGGGTTCATAGCTTTCAAGAAGTTTTTCTGTTGGACTGCCGCTAAAGATATCCATGAGGCCAGGAGTCTCTGTGCCTTGGTGGCTCTCTCCATCTTCAGTATGACTTATGCCGCAATGGCTGCTTACAATTAATACAGGGTGATGGTTATGTGCCATATGCCTTACTTGCGGAGCAGTATTAAGATGATACATATCATAGGTTGCAATCACAGGAATTAACCCTACCGTTGAAAGACCAGCAGCCATGCTTGCCATGTGTGCTTCCCTAATACCGGTAGTTGCTATATATCTATCAGGAAATGCTTTTGCAAAGTCTGCCATCATGATTGAACCGGTTAAATCAGCAGATGTTGCCACAAGATTAGGATATTCAATGCCTAGCTGCACAAGCATCTCACCAAAGGCTTTACGGGTTGCTATTTTCTCTCCTGGTTGTAACTTGCTTAAAGTAAAACTGCCGCCATAGGCAGGAGCGATCTTCTCTGGGTTTTGCTGCACGAGAGTCTGTTTTGCTTCTTGCGCTAATCTTTTCTCTGATAGATAATTCTGAATTACATCATCCAGGGCTTCTCTGGGTATGCCTAATTGTTGAGAGATACCGCATAGCCGTGCTTCGATTTCTTGCAGGGCAAGGGTTTCTTCGGAATCTTTCTTAGGCGCTTTACCGTGCCACCTTTCAGTGCCCTCCATATAAGAAACACCTTTTCCTTTAGTGGTATAGGTGATAAATACTGTTGGTTTGTTTGCGGCGGCTTTATCATTTTCTAATTTTTCAATAGCCATAAGGATTTGTTCTATATCATTGCCATCAGCTATAGAGATGACATTAAAGCCGTAGCCTTTCCAGACCATTTCTCGGTCAGCGACATCCACGTTTCTGGTTGCGCCGTCAATTTGATAGCCGTTAATATCAAAGAAAACAATTAAATTATCCAGGCCTAAGCGGGCTGCATGGCGGGCTGCTTCGGCAATCTGGCCCTCTTGTTCTTCTCCATCGCCGATAACTACAATGGTCTTAAAATTTTTACCTGTCATCTTTGCGCCAAGAGCCATGCCAACACCCGCAGAAACGCCTTGGCCTAAAGTTCCGGTTGAAAAGTCTATTCCAGGAAGGCCGGTTTTTACCATACCATGTAAACGGGTGTTAAATTTGCGTAAGGTGTTCAGTTCCTCTTGAGGGAAGAAGCCCAAGCGTGAAAGTATTGCATAGACGGTTGCTGCTGCATGGCCCTTAGAGAGAATGAAACGAGAGCGCCAGCTCCAATCGGGATCACTTGCATCAACATTCATCATCTTTAAGTATGAAGCGACAATCATCTCAACGCAGGATAATGAACCACCTGGGTGGCCGCTTCCTGCTTTAGTGATCATCTTAACAATATCAAGCCGCATGAGTTCTGAGAGGGCCTTAAGCATAAGGGCTTCACGTTGACGTTTCCTGATTATCTCAATACGCTGAGCGATATAGCTTACGGCATTGTTTTGAGCGTCGATAAAGAGCTGCACCCCTTCATCAAGAAGTTCATTACCGACCTGCCGCAGGTCAAAGCCTGCTTTTTTTACATTGGACAAGACTTCATCGGCAGTGATTGTTTCATCAGCAGTGTTGTAGAGTACGAAGTTATCCCACAATCCTTGATTCTCTTTTGTCTGGATAATAAGCGGTATATCATCAAAAATGGTGTCTCTGACCCGGGTGATCTTATGCATCCTCTTTCGTAAATCTTCCAAGGTAGAATTTCCTAAGGTATTCTGCAGATACGGTCCAAGGAATGGGAACACATAGAGCATAGGACTGTATTCAGGGCTTTTGGTGCTGGAACTGGCAATTAAGACTCTTTGGGGTTGTGCACCTTTTTCTTGTAACCGGGCAAAGCGTGCTCTTAAATTGTCAATCGTTCCTTGTGAATTGGCATAAAGGTTGGCAGGATCAGAAAAGTCTTTATTGAAGAATATAGCCTCAAAGATCTGATACATCTTCTTCATATGGGCAATGGCAACTTTACCCTTCATGAGCTTTAAGGTGTTAATGGAATCTTCTGTGCCGGGTAATTGTTCTATCGCAGCGATCTTTTTATCGATTAATGAGTCGATCTTTTTATCGATTCTACTTACAAAGAAGGCGCAGAGAGAGACGGCCCTAGTGATATCTTTTCCTTGATTTAACCTTGCCTCTAAGGCTTCGATATAGGCCTCAACAGATTCCAAATACTGCAACTCGGTAAAGATCAAGGTAACTAAGATGTCACTGCCATTGATAAGAGACTTTCTGATCGCTTCATTACTTCCTGGGGTTGCAGCAATTTTAACCAGTAAGTTATGTATGCCCTGTTCTTGTGCAGCTTGAGTAATGAATGATGCCTCCTGGATGATTGCTTGAATATCTTTAAAACAGCGCGGGTCAGTTTCACGGGCAACACGGCCTTCAAGGCCATCGGTTAAGGTATAGAGCGATTTAAACAAACGGGCAGAATCCAATGCTTCCTGGGTATAGAGAATATTGTATATCTGCTCAGGAGTGTTACCTAAAGACACAAGCTTAATAATGTCGCTATCATAGAGGCCCCGCTTAAGGGAATTTAAGAATATGGCGGGGTTACTGGTCTGGTCCATGACTCCGCCTTGGTGGATCATCTCTTGTAAAAGGCCGGTCTGGGAATAACCTCTGCCAAAGTCATCTAATCCGAAAGAAGTTCCTTTTGTCCTTGGGTTATAAAGAGAGATCACTGAAGTATCGGCTTTGCCGCCGTTGTCAAATGTTTGGGGTGCAGCGGCAGCTCTTGCCAATCGCAGTAAATGCTGTCTGCAGGCAGGGCAAAAATGCGCTTCTGTTTCATCCAGCTCTTTTACCGTAGGGCTAAAAGACATCACACAGGAAGGATCAGCGCAATGTTGTTCATTGCTTAAACGCATCTCGAAGGTGCCTAAACCAAACAAGTGGCCTGCCTCATGGAGCGCATTCTTAATGTTACGGGCAATAAATATTTCTTCAGATGAGTGTTCAAAACGGTACGCTGAAGTAATCGTGATGTTGCAAGAAGGATATGCCCTTCCAAAAAGATAATCCTTCCTGCTGCCGTCTTGCGTATCGCCAGTCAGATCGACATCGGTAATCATAAGGGTCGGGATTTCTTGCGCGTTACCTTCTAACGAGTAAGGTAAAACATGTTGTCTGCTTGAAACATCGTACGAGCCGCCACGCGCTTCTAAAAACGTTCTCATCTTGACTGGCTGGCCCACATCGATAGTTAACGGGAACGGGAAGGCGGTTTGAATATTTTTGACAATATCTTGCACTAAAGATAAGACTTTTCCCGGCCTTGACGGATGTTGCGGGGCAGGGATGATGCGTAATGCCGGAGGCGCGCGACGCGCTACAGAAGTTAGCGGCATGGAC
>JAQUOR010000171.1 GCA_028717025.1 Candidatus Omnitrophota bacterium
TATAGAGTATAGATACAGTTGTTAGTCTTTAGTTTTTAGTTGTTAGATAGAGAAAAAATATAGAATAGAGCATAGAGAATAAAGGGAAAATATTCAATTTTATTGAGATAATTTGCAAATTTAGAGGGGAAAATAGCAATTTTATTATATTTCTTTGTTTTTTGGCGAAAAATATGGTATACTTGCGCATCGTTGTTGATGAAAACGGTTTCAGATGCCAGGGAGTTATTGAGTGCTGAGTATAGAGTATCGAGTATAGAGTATTGAGTGGGTAGTTTTAAAACGTAATACGCGACACACAATACTCGATACAGAAGACGTTAGAAAGTAAAAATAATGAAATATAGTATTCGAAAAAACTGGGGAAACGCATTAAGGGTAATAACAAGTAAGCCGTCGATCTTAATGCCTTTCGTTTTTATCGCGTTCCTGCAGGCCCTTGCTTTAGAGGTCCTTTATTTTTCACCCCGCCACCCCGTATCACTAATCTTCGCTCCAATCATTAAAAGATTTTTTGGTGAGAATTTTCTACACTATCCGGGTAATCTGCTGATAATGCCCAGTCTTTATTATTACGCAGACGTGCTTATTTACATCATAGTCAGCGTTGCCCTTGCCGCTATTTCTATCAATATATTCAGGAACGCTCAATCTAAAACCCCTATCACTACTGCAGCTCTTATTAGAAATGCTTTAAAAAGATATGTTTCTTTTGTTATATTCGGAATTATCGTAATTTTGCTTTCAATTTTTATCGAACGGGCTGATAAATTTGTGTATTTTAAAATTATGCGCCTTGCGGCCAAACAAATACCCAACGTGGTTGCCAAGTTCTCCGGAATAGGATTGACCCTGTTTTTGTATCTATCGAACATTATTTTACAGATATTCCTGATATTGACGATTCCGCTTATGGTAATACAAAAGAGGCCGCTGTTTATTGCTTTGGGCCGCAGTGTGTATCTGGGGGTGCGCAATTTCTTTCGTATATTTACGCTATTATTTTTGCCTTATCTGCTTTATTTGCCGGTTGTTTTACTGCGAAGCGGCACAGTATTGTTTATGGAGAAGACAGTTCCTGAAATTACGCTTGTTATAATAGGCATAGGTATTATTGCTACCGTATTCATTGATTGTTTTATGATTATATGCGCCTCGCAATTTTTATGGGACATTGAAAGAGAGAAGGCCGCTTAAGTTAAATGAAAAAGACAGTATTTATTCTTATCGCGATTTTAGTGGTTGTCTACGCCGGACTATCGTTTCTGTGCCGAGGAGGAGAATACCCGGCAGAGAGAATGTTGTATCGCGGTTTTCGCGCTGCTAATGCAATTGTTATTAACCCCGATGTAGCTCCTGCGGCAATGGTTGCTTCCGTGGAGAATGACCTTAAATCAGTAGCTGTAAAGTACCCGAAAACACGCGCTGCCATAACCTCGCAGATGACGCTTGCGAAATTCTATGCCGCCAATAAAAAATACGACATTGCCCTTGCGACCTTAGACGGCATTATTGCCAAAGAAGGCCGTGACCTTGTACTGGTGAGCGAGGCGCTGCTTACGAAAGGGTCCATTTACGAGGTACGAAACCAATGGCCGAAAGCGTTAGAAGAATACAAAAAGATGCGCGATGAATATCCGCTTACCCCCCTGGGCATGCAGATACCGCTGTATATAGGAAATCACTACAGGCAAAACGCCGACATTGCGGAGGCAGACGCCGCTTATCAGGACGCGGTTGCTTTCTATAAAAGAATCGCGGAGAAAAATAAAGGAAGCGAAGTCGGATATGTGGCATCAAATTTCCTGACTCAGGCCTATATCAATCTTAAAAGATACGAAGAAGCCGGAGAATCGATTGAGAATACCATTGCAAACTATCCTTCCGTGTTTACGTACATGAAGCAATTACCTGCCGCAGATTATATTTACGTAAAACTTCTGAATAACCCAGCTAAGGCGATTGCAGTATACAAACAGGTTAGAGAAAAAACAAATGACGCGAAATTTTCGAAGCTGATACAGGCGAGGATTGCGGAGCTGGAGAAAAAATAGCGAATGGTATTACGCCGGTACGCCTTTTCCTAAGGCAGCACCCGGCGTTTAATGGGATTACGCCGGTACGCTTTTTCCTAAGGCAGCACCCGGCGTTTAATGGTATTACGCCGGTACGCCTTCTCCTAAGGCGAGAAAAGTCAAAAGAAAGCTGCTTTTTGTCATAGGTAAATTGAAAATTTAGTATATAAAGGTGGCACCACCTGAAAAAAGCAGCATGCGCTCTTTTCCCTCTGGTTGCGACGTAGAGAGGGATGAAAGGTGGATAATGGAGATATGCCATGAACGATAATTATGAAGATTTAAAAGTTAACGAAGCGCAGACACCGTCTTTTACGGACACTGCGTCAACGGGATTCCCGCCACATTTACAAAAAGGGGACAATCCCGAAAACTTGTCCTTAAAAGAAAAACCTTTTTACGGTTTATTGGGCGTGAGTTCCTCGATGCGCATGATCTATTCGCTCATCGAGCGCATTGCGAGCACCAGCGCTACCGTTATCTTACGCGGTGAAAGCGGAACCGGAAAAAGAATGATCGCGCATGCCATACACAGGGCAGATAAAAACCGCTGCCAGAAACCGTTCATCGAAGTGCCCTGCGGAGCATTGCCCCGCGAAATCATAGAAAGCGAATTGTTCGGACACACAAAAGGCGCGTTTACCGGCGCTATCGCGGAGCGCAAGGGCCGTTTCGAGCTGGCGCACGGCGGCACCATACTGCTTGATGATATCGACGCTTTTTCTTTGGAAATCCAGGTAAAACTTCTGCGCGTGCTGCAACAGAGAGAATTTGAGCAGGTGGGCGGGCATAAGACAATAAAAGTAGATACGCGGGTCATTGTTTCGACGAACCAGGACCTTGAAAAAGCCGTTAAAGAAGGAAAATTCAGGGAAGATCTGTATTACCGCTTAAATGTCATTTCTATCTACGTCCCGCCGTTACGGGAAAGAAAAGAGGACATCGTTTCGCTGACAGAGCACTTAGTCAATTTGTTTTCAAAGGAAAACCACAAGAAAATACATTCTCTCACTAATCGCGTGCGTTATATCCTGGCAAATTACGAGTGGCCGGGTAACATACGAGAGCTGGAGAATATTATCGAGCGGGCGGTCATCCTGGATACGGATAACGTAATTGACATTGACGATTTACCGGAAGTCATCTTAAGCGAGCAAAAAACGGTATCCTATGACCAGAAGGCGCAATCGAACCCGCAGTTCTCATCTCTTAAGGACGCGATGAAAGAGCCGGAGAAAATCTATATATTAAAAGTGCTCAAGGAAGTCGGTTGGAACAAGAAGAAAGCGGCCAAGAAGCTGGGGGTGAACAGAACAACGCTTTATAACAAATTGAAACGGTACAGTATTCTTTCGCAGGTATCTAAAAACGGATAATAAGGTCCTCATATTTTAATGCTATCAAACGACTTCCAACTCACTGATCTCATAAATCTTGAGGAGTGGCAAAAGATCCAGGATTCATTTGCTGAAGTCACTTCAGTTACCTTAAGGACATTCTCGCCGGACGGCAATCTGTTATCTGCCGCAAGCCGCCCTAATCGCTTGTGCGACGAAATCCTCGCGAAAGCCTCCCGAAATATTTTTTGCACCAAATGTTTAACCAACGTAAAAGTCGAAGCCATTAAAAACATAAAGGGAAACCTTAATCTTAAATGTCCTTTCGACTTTAATCTTTTCGTTATCCCCATAAAAGCGGTCGGAGAAAATATCATCGCATATTTACTCTTAGGGCCCGTGCTTCTTGAGGAGAAAAAAGATATTTCCGATTACTCAAAAGAGGCAGAAAAAAACGGCATCGCGCTGGATGTTTTGAAGGACGCTCTCGCCACAACAAAAACGATGCCGCTTGCAAAGGTCGAGGCACTCGTTAAATTGATCGAAAAAGTATTTTCCTACATCGCGCAAACCGGGTATCACAAGAAACGCTTAGGGGAGATAGTCCCTGAGGTGGTGGAACTTGACCCGTCTTTCTCGTACTATTACGAGAAGAAGCTTTTAAGCGCCTTGCTCCAGGCCTGCATTTCCGCGCTGAGCGCTGATTCGGGTTCTGTCATGATCGTGGACAAAGAAACCAAGACCCTGCACATAAAAGTTGCCTCACAACTTGACCAGAGCGTAATAAATAATACCGAGATAGAAATGGGCGAAGGAATTGCCGGCATGGCAGCCGCTACCGCAGAATCGATAATTTTGCCTAAAGATGAGGGGAAAAATCATCTTTCCGACAAAATGAAAAGGCGGTATATAAATTCTTCCTTAATCGTGCCTTTTAACAAAGAAGACGCCCGCAGTGTCTACGGCGTTATAAACTTAAACATAACCCGTAAAGACATGCAGTTCTCAGACAGGGACATTCAATTGGTAAAAT
>JAQUOR010000172.1 GCA_028717025.1 Candidatus Omnitrophota bacterium
TATTTGAGCGCGTGCTATAACAAGTGTTTTTTTAAACATATGCGTTGGTCATCCGACTACGTACACTCTATCATTCTCGTGGACCGGTTTGATTACCCTGACACCTATCTCAAGGCCTCTTTCGGCATACGTAATATCCTTGTGATTATATTGCATTGAGGAAACAGCCTGGGTAAAATCGTCGTGCGCTCCTTTAATATGTATCGTCTGCGCCAGGGCAAGGGGGCTTTTAAGTTTTATGATGCCGACGAAAATTTTGTCAAAGTAATGGGTAATAACGCCGATTTCTTTTTCCCCGGACTTCCCGGCTAAGTCCGGTTTTTTTATTTTCTTTGTTTTTTTCGGATGAGCCGCACCGCGGGACTTTGCGGCTTTTTTGGATACCTTGCGAGGCCGCTTCTTTGCCGGTTTGTTGCGTATTTTTTTATGTGCTTTCTTTTTAATCTTTCTTACCGCAGGAGAACGGTTCCTTCTCGAGAGTCTTGCGGCTGGCTTCTTAGTTTTTCTTGAGGTTCTTTTCTTTTTACGCGGCGTAATCAGTTTTTTAAAGAAATCGAATAATCCCATACGCAATGGTTAATTCAGTCAACTCTGCAGTCGCAATTTTTCCGACGCAAGATCCTACGCTGCGTTCGCACAGAGTCGATGTATTCGGTTTGGACTCTCCTGCCCTTTGCCAATCTCCAATCAAGAAGGCTTACGTGAGTATAGCCTCGTATTTTCATCTCTTCCTGAAGCTTCTTGTGCCGCGCATATAACGCATTCAGTTTACCCTTCCAGCGTAATGTCTCCGGATGGCGCGAATACCCTTTTTTATTACGCGTAAGTATCGACCATATCGCATGCAGTTCTCTGTGTTCGCCTAAAAGATGATTGCGACAAAGTTTTTTAACGGGAATATCCCAAATTCTCATCGGAGCTCGCGAACAGGTTACATATCCTCTTCTTCTGCCTCTTCGTTTGCATCTTCGTCTTCGGCCGGATGCTCCTGCCGGTTAAAAAGCAATGCGTAGCATTCCTCGCATAACATTCCCAGTTCGGTTTCTTTTGCTCCTATCCCTGCGCAATTTTCACAGATCATGGCATGCCTCTCTTTTTATTTATTTAATAGTTAGTCACGGATGCATACGAATTATTACTGATCAAGACGGATAAATTTATCCGTGCCATTTACCCCATACATTCAGAGTTTACATTTTCTTGTTCGTCTTCAGCCAAAAACCCCATTGCTAAAAGGTAACCTCGCGCCCGTTCAGCCAGTTTGTACCGGGAAACAATGCTCCAGAACGATTTACTGTGGTTTGGCTCGAGCAAATGCGCCATTTCATGGATCAAAACATAATCCCTCACCCAGGAGGGCATCAAACCAACTTTATGCGATATGCGAATGCTGCGTTGCGTGTAATTGCAGCAGCCGTATTTACTGTTCTGATCAATAACATATTCTATCGAATTTATTTTCAAAGCGTTAGCAAAATATTTTTCGTTAAGCTTCTCGACAATTTCACGCAGTGACTGTTTTCTATCCAATGCTTCTTTGAGCCTTCGCTTTTGGAATTTTATTTTAAAACCCTCGACAACCGTATCCAGGCGCTCCTGTGATACGTGCTGCGGTGCTCTGACGACGAGACAATCGTTAACCATGCGCGCGCTGATGGTACGATGTCTTCGAGGGCTGCGTATGATCGTTACTTCCATCTAAAACTTCCAGCGTTTGAGCTCCTCCATAAAATCATAGTCGGTCATATCGCAATGAATGGGAGTTATTGAAACGTAATCTTTACGGATAGCTTCGATATCGGCATCCTGGCCGTCTGAGCTTACGATTTCTCCGGTAAGCCAGTAGTAGGTATGCTTGTGAGGGTCCTCTCTTTTATCAAAACGCTCTTCGATGGCAACTTTACTTTGCCTGACAATCTTTATGCCCTTAATGCGTTTTCCCTTGTGCGCCGGCACATTGACGTTAAGAAGCGTACCTTGAGGGAGGCCCTTATTGGCGATGATCGCTCCGGCAAGCTTTTTTGCAAATTGCGCGGCATACCGGTAATCGGGATTTTCAAACGTTGCCAATGATATGGCAAAAGAAGGAATACCGAGCAGCGCGCCTTCGGTTGCTCCGGAAACCGTACCTGAATATAAAACGCTATAGCCGGTATTTGGTCCTAAATTAATTCCGGATATTATCAGCTCAGGTTCAGTTTTTAGTAAAGCGCGTATCGCAAGCTTTACGCAATCAGCAGGGGTACCGGTAGTAGCGTAGCCGAAAAATTTGTTACTTCGATATACCGATTTTACACGCAAAGGGTCCGTTAAGGTAATCCCGTGGCCCACGGCGCTTCTCTCGGTATCCGGAGCCACTATAGTCACATCGCCCAAACTCTTTAGGGCTTCATAAAGCGCTTTAATGCCTTCCGAATAGATACCGTCGTCATTCGTTAAAAGTATATTCATTTTACTTTGTGTCGCTGCGCTCGTAGTAGTCTGTATCTTCCCGGATAACGCGGCCTTCTTCATAAATACAGGAAGTCCAATTATCGGCGAAATGCACGAGCAACGTAAGGGGCATTTCGCGGTGCGCCACCTCCCTGTTCGCCTCCACGTACTGGCCGTCGTGGTAGAGAATCGCCTGGGCTTCCGTATCGGATAAGGGGATATATTTCGCGATGAGGTATAAACTGCGCGCCGCCAGATTGACGTAAACCTCCCGGGGATTAATGGTATAGGTCATGTCCCGATTCCTGATTTCCCATTCATTATCGTTCTTCAGATATCGGGGTTTCCCGGGCATACCGATTTTGCCTACATCATGCAACAACCCCACTATGACGCAGGATTCTTCGGAAAGTTGCGGCGCGCATACCTCCCGAAGCTTAAGCAGGGTTTCGGCAACACCCACGCTATGTTCCAAGAGGCCGCCTTCTCTATTTAAGTGAAATCGCGTGCTTGCGGGAGAGCTTAACCAGCTGCTTTCCTGTTCAAGCATGCCGATAAAAGCGTCGAACTCTTTTTTGCGCTTCACTACTTTGCTCTTTAACGCTTCGTAACGATCGTGTACATTCATTTTTTATGATAACATTATTTTCTACGCCTCACGTATACGCACCGCATCAAAAGCATTGTATAGCCAAATATATTGCTTTGCAACGAGGAAACTCGTTTATGCCGCCGAAGCGGTCCCATGCGTGATACACAATACTGTTTTACTTTTATTTTTCTGCCGCGCGACGGACCGCCTTTGCAACTTTCTCATGCACCAAAGGATTCATGAAATGCGCAACCACTTCATGTTTACCGGAAAGGCCGGCTAAAGTTTCTGCGGCGGCAAATTTCATCGCGTAGGTGATACGCTTTGCCTTCGCATCAAGAGTGCCGCGCATGATGCCCGGAAACGCTAACGCATTATTAATGGTCCTGCCGTCTAACGCGATGCGCGCTCCGGCTTCAAGGGCCTCTTTAGGCCATATCTCGGGTACAGGATTTGCGAGCGCAAATACTATCGGATCTTTAGCCATCGTCGCCACCATCGTTTTCGTGAGCAAACCCGGAGCAGAGACGCCGATAAAAATATCCTTATTCTTGATTATCTCTTCTATTTTTCCCTTCTCTCTTTTTTTATTCGTGATTTCGGAGATTGCCTGCTTGTAGGGATTCATGTCGTTGTTTCTGCCTTTATAAATCGCTCCCGCCCTGTCGCAAAGCACTATCTCACGAAATCCATAATGAATTAGCATCGTGCAGGTAGCGATAGCTGCCGCGCCGGCTCCGCTTATGGCAATACTCACGTTTTCTTTCTTTTTTCCGGCAATCTTTAACGCCTTTATCAGGGCCGATAAGATGACGATGGCAGTACCGTGCTGATCATCATGGAAAACCGGAATATCAACACATCGTTGAAGTTTTTCCTCAACCTCAAAACAAAGCGGGGCTTTTATATCTTCGATCATGATAACGCTAAAAGTTTTTGCCACGCCTGCCAGGACTTTCACAATATAATCAGCGTCATCACTCTCGATTAAAAGCGGCACACAGCTGACATTACCCATTTTGTTTAAAATCAACGATTTGCCTTCCATGACCGGCATGGCTGCCAAAATCCCGATATCACCCAGGCCTAAGACCGCGGAACCATTGGTGGCGATACAGACAGTGTTTCCTATGGACGTATAATCCCGTACAGCCTTGGGATTTTTTACGATATAGTTACACACCTGAGCTACCCCGGGAGTATACACCATGCGTAAATCGCTCAGTGTTTCCATCTTGACCAAGGGCTTAATGGCAATTTTTCCGCCCTTATGGATATTGAGCACCTCATCCTCTATGGCCAATATTCTATAGCCTTTCAGTTTCTTCAATGCCTGGATGGCCTGCAAAAAATGCTTCATATCATCAAAAAATACGATAATATCCCTGACGATGTACGCGGAAGTGACACGAATCGT
>JAQUOR010000173.1 GCA_028717025.1 Candidatus Omnitrophota bacterium
CGATTTTACGTCCATGGTATCGCACGAGCTACGGACCCCTTTAACCGCCATCAAGGAGGGTATTTCCATAGTGCTCGATGAAACTACAGGCGCCCTCAACAAGGACCAAAAAAATTTCTTAACGATAGCAAAAAATAATGTGCATAGACTGGTGCTTTTAATCAGCGATATCCTCGATATTCAAAAACTTGAATCCGGTAAACTTGAATTCAAATTTAAGGAGCATGACATAACGCAACTTCTCTGGGAGGTCCAGAGCATGATGGCTGCTGTGGCACGGGAAAAAGGTTTGGGTTTTATGGTTGAGTTGCAGGGTGATTTGCCTATCATAAAATTTGACAGGGACAGAATCATCCAGGTTACCATGAATCTTGTCGGCAATGCTATTAAATTTACGCGCACCGGCGGTATTGCGGTGGCGGCGGTAAAAAAAGAAGATGCTATCCTTGTTTCTATCAGGGACACAGGTTCCGGAATACGCGAAAAAGACATACCGAAACTTTTCCGAAAATTTGTGCAACTTGAGACAGGGGTAGAAAGAAAAGCCGGAGGTACCGGTCTGGGTCTTGCGATTTCCAAACAAATTATCGAAGCGCATGGGGGAAAAATCTGGGTAGAGTCGCACTCCGGGAAAGGGACAACGTTTTATTTTACCTTGCCGCTGGTTCTCGTCGTATAAGACGCGGGTAAAGGGCGCCCGGGTAAAAAGCCGCGCGCAAGCCGCGGAGAAAAGTATAGAAGGAAAGAGGGTTGTTGGGTATAATAAAAATAAGTGGGTTTTTGTATCCATAAGAGAGGCGGTAAGCCGTTCAAGGAGAAGCTATGGCAAAGTTTACGATACTCTTGGTAGACGATGAACCGGATTTTCGTGAGATAATGACCGTGCGCATCAAAAGCTGGGGATACGATGCTCTCACTGCTTCAAACGGCAGGGAAGCAGTGGACGCCGTAAAGGAAAAAAATCCCGATATCATCATATTGGATTATATGATGCCGGACATGGATGGAGTGTCCGCGTTACGCGAGATACGTAAGCTCAACAACAATGTCCCGGTGATTATGTTTACGGCGTATCCCGATGAACGTTCCATCAAGGGGGCGGAAACATTGGGCGTATTGGCGTATATCCCTAAAATCAGCCTCTATACAGATGCGCAGGCCGCTCTAAAGTCTGCTATCCATATTGCAGAAAGAACCCTTGAGGCACAAAAATAATTTTATCATGTATAAAGAAATTCCCAAGAGTCGTGATGTTTTCTCTGCGCGCACCGAAGAAATCAGGGAGCTGATGAATAATGCGTGCTTCGGCCAGCGTGATGTTCAGTATAAGCGCTTTTCCGATTTCACTTCTGCCCATAATATCGGTAAAGAAGTCGCATTGCGTTTTGAACTTGCGGAATGCCTGAAATTGCTTATCGACAGAATCGCCGAGACGATGTCCGTTGAAATTATTTCATTGATGCTGGTAGAGCGAAACGGTACCAGGCTGGCCATCGAAGTCGCCAGAGGCTTAAGCGAAGAAGCGGTTAAAAACACAAAAGTCAACGTAGGAGAAGGTGTCGCGGGCTGGATTGCCAAGACCGGCGAATCCTTGCTCGTAGAAGATATTACCAAAGATGAACGTTTTCCTTCGCGCGGCGGAAAATACTACACTAATTCATTGTTAAGCGTCCCTTTGAAAATCAGTAACCGGGTTATCGGTGTTATCAACGTCAATAATAAAACTTCGAAATCGGTCTTTATCAAGGATGATCTGGAAATGCTTAGCACCGTCGCTGAAATGGCGGCAGTAGCTATTGAAAATGCCCGCTTCCGTCAAGATGCCCGCACGCAAGAGCAAATGAGGTCGAATTTTATTTCCAACGTCTCCCATGAGCTGCGCACTCCGCTTACCGCCATCAAAGAAGCTGTCTGTATGATACTGGAGGAAATCATCGGTACTGTCAGCGGTGAGCAGAAACGGTTTCTGGAAATTGCGAAAAAAAATATCGAGCGCCTGAACCGTTTGATCGAAGGATTGCTTGATCTGGGAAAACTGGAGTCAAAGAAGTGCTGCGAGAAAAGAAGACTTTTTGATGTTATTGAAGTAACCAATGCCGTCATCGAGTTGCTCGGTCCGCTTGCAAAAGAAAAAGCGATTTCGCTCACAAAAGTATTGCCGCAGCAAAAAGTTGAAATATGGGGTGATGCGGATAGAGTGACCCAGGTTATTACCAATCTTCTTGGTAATTCCATAAAATATAACAGGCAGAACGGAACGATAGAGGTGCGCGTCAGCGAAACGGATGAAGCCGTTACGATCAGTATCGTTGATACCGGTGTAGGTATTTCTCCCGAGGACGCGGAAAAGATTTTTGAAAGATTCTATCGCGTTAAAACACATTCCGGCGAACAGAAGCACGGAACAGGGCTGGGGCTTGCGATTACCAAAGAGATTGTCCACGCGCACGGCGGAAAGATTTTGGTGGAATCGCAAATTGATAAAGGAAGCATGTTCACGGTAATCCTGCCGAAAGACTTAAGGAAGAAAAAAGAGTGAAATGGATAAAAAGATTTTGCTCCTTGCCTGCCATGTGCGCATAGCGCTTCCTTAAGAATCGGAAAAATCCCTAACGCTCAAGAATGTTGTGTCGGTATTGTGCGTATCGCATGGGGTGAACATATGACGGCGCAGACAACAAAGAAAGAATTACGAAAATACGCCAGCCTTAAAAAAGCAAAACTTCTGCAGCGGTTTTTTAAAACCGGCCCCGGAGATTACGGCCACGGCGATATCTTTTTAGGGGTGATGGTGCCCGAAATCAGGGCAGTAGCCGGACTTTACCAGGCGATATCCTTAAACGAAGCAGATCGGCTTTTAAAATCTAAATTTCATGAAGAAAGGCTGCTTGCGCTTCTTATACTTATTTCAAAATTCAAAAAAGGAAACGATAAAGAGAAAAAGGAGATCTATGAGTTATATCTGGCGCGTACGCGATATATCAACAACTGGGATCTTGTTGACCTTTCGGCAAAGCATATTGTAGGAGCGTATTTAAAGGATCGAAGTAAAAAACCTATCTATATTCTCGCTCAATCGAATGTGCTCTGGGAGAGGAGAATCGCAATGCTTGCCACCTTTTACTATATCGAAGAAGGAGTTTTTAAAGATGCACTCGCGGTGGCACATATGCTGCTGAGTGATACGCACGATTTAATTCAAAAGGCAGTAGGCTGGATGCTGCGTGAGGTAGGTAAGCGCAGCATCTCTGTCGAAGAGGATTTTTTGAAAAAATATTACCATAGTATGTCACGCACGTGTTTACGTTATACAATAGAGCGATTCCCTGAAAAAAGACGGCAGGCGTATCTGAAAGGAAAAATAAAAGCGAGCGCATAAGCTCTTACGTTCATGAGCAGGAGAAAAAGAAGCTTTAAGCGTTGCCGCCCGCCGGTTTGCGGCCCGTCATAAAACAACGAAGTCTCACCAGGGGCGGACGAAGTCTCGCCAAAATTCGTTCCACAAATTTTGGCGGAAAAGCTTGAATACCAAGCGATTTTATAGTAATATTTACCCACGTACCGTAAAAGTCTGCGGAGCGTTGAGATGTATCTTTTGCTCAAATTGTTTTGTTAAACATTGATTAAAGAGCTATGTCTTTCCTGACTCTCGTATATATAATCACAGGGGTAATAAGCGTCGGTATCGCGCTGCTTATGGTGTATTTTGCGGGACTTTCTGCCCAGGCAAAGGCGCGCCAGGAAAACACGCCAGTTTCTTCAGATATCCCGCCGGATGAGTCCTTAAAAAAAGAAGTATTTAGCGAAATTTGCAATCTGGTTGAATCGCGGCAGCAAGGCAAGGAAATCAGCCAGAAAGTATCGGCAATCTTTAGCAGGGAATTGGAAAAAAGAGTCAGTGCTCAATCGCAGGAATTAACAAAAAAATACGAAACCGCTATCGAGCAGAAGGTTAAATCCGAAGAAATTGCCTGGGAAAAATACAAGAAGGTAATGGTCGACAAAAAACAGACAGAGGCGGTAATACGCAGTATCGCTGAGGGCCTGGTGGTCGTTGATGCAAGCGGAAACGTGATGATGATGAACCCTGCCGCGGAAAAACTACTGGGCGTCTCCAGGAAAGATAAGATAGGAAAGCCGGTAATGCAGAATCTTAGAGACGAGCAGCTCGTTTCTTTTGCCAAGGGCGGACCCGACCAGGAAGATAAAGACATAGAGCTTATAAGCGGTCAATCCGACACGAAAAAGATTTTACGCGCCTCTACCGCGGTGATTGAGAACGAGAATGGTAAGACCGTCGGTATGGTTTCCGTTTTAAGCGATATAACCAAGCAGAGGGAGCTCGAGGACCTTAAATCAAAATTTGTCGCGAGCGTCTCTCATGAGTTGCGCACTCCGCTGGTGTCGGTTGAGAAATCAA
>JAQUOR010000174.1 GCA_028717025.1 Candidatus Omnitrophota bacterium
CCACCACGCGCTCAACCGCCTTTTCCCCGGCCAACTTCTCTTTTAATATAGCAAATATCTCATTAATAAATCTTGTCTCGTGCATAGGTTTAGGCCGCTCCTCTCGTTCTGTTATCTTTTACAAATAATAGAGGGAATACTATATCGCTTACGCAGCAGGGAAGCCAAACTGCTAAAAATAAAAATATAAAAATGACGACGCATGAAACCCAGCTTAAGATCTCCACCCTTGCCATGATCATATGGAACAAAGACGCCCAGGTGCTTAATAGTACGTGCCCGGCATGAGGGAATTTTGTCCCGGGTTTAAAGTAAGCGATAATTATCCCTAAAACCGCCAGGGGGTTAACCAGCCACCATTTCTCAATGAAACCAAGATGCACCCCTCTGTTAGGCATGCCGAGCAGAGATTCGGCCGCGTAAGGGATAAGGGAATCGCTGATAGTGGCAATACCCACGGAGCCTACGTAGCCTATGATGATTAAAAACCAGAAATTGCATTTTCCTTTGATACAATTAAGGCCTATGCCCGGGCATGTATGGAGTTTATACATTGACGCGGTAACCAGCGCGCTTAAAAATACATGCAAAGGATGCAATACATAAAAAATATTATATGAAACCTTATAGGTTAATTTTAGGGAAACGGCCATAATGGCTATCCCCGTCATTGCCCCGAATATCGTAAAGGGGGCGTGTTCCTTTAACTCTCTTAAAAGCTGCCCCGCCATACCATTAAACCTCCATCTCCTGGCCTGCCTTAATTGACACAAAATTGCCTTCGTAGCATCTTTTGAAAATTTCCTCTGCCTGACTTCCCGAGCAATGCGTAGGCCCTGCTTTTATCACATCCATCTTTTTGAAATTTTCGGCTGCTATCTCTATGGCCCGTTTATCCGACTCCATCAGATGGAATCCGCCTAATACAAAATAAACCGGCTCTCCCGGAAATTGATGCTTCACTTTTTCAACTATTTTTATAATACCGGGATGCGCGCATCCTGTAATGATTGTCAAACCGTTTCTTGTTTTCAATATAATTGCCTGTTCCGCCATATATTTCCCATGATATGCCCCGGGTATTTCCCCGGTAGAAAATATATTTTCCGATATTTGTGTTAGTTTTTCCGTTTCGACAAGGGAGGCGCCGGATTTCTCAGCCTTATCTTTGAATTCACGGCTAAAATTAGGACAGATATATACCGGCATTCCTTTTCTCTGCCGCAATAAATCCCAGAGCCCTCCCCAATGATCCCAATGGTCATGAGAAATCACTATTGTTTCGATTTGATCTACGTTCACCCCCAGAGAGCGCATATTCTCAAACAGCCACTCTCCCTTTTCCCCGGTATCGAATAGTACTTTACCATCGACCAAAAACGAAACTCCCCAGCCGGCCCGCAGGTTATTATTTAAAGCAGTTTTATCAAAAAGGACTTTTATCCGCATTTCACGCTCTTTTTCCGTAAAACGCCATCTGGATATTTTTTTCTCTAAGGGCTCCATTTTGTTTTAAATTATGAAATAATACTATGCTCCCTATTTTACAACCGGTTTCTCCGGCAATTACCGGACATTTGACCATGAATAAGAAAAAAATCGGCCTTTTTTCGTTCGATAAGGACTCGAAATTACCCTGGCCTTTACTGATCACCATATCCGCGATTTTATAAACTTGTTTGAATTCTTTCGAGCATAAAGCAAGAATTGTTCCCGGGGCGTCTGTGCCGTTAGAAATCACGCGCGCCGCCTTATCGATGCCGCAGGCCTTCGCGTCTTCCAATAACGCGTCGTTTATCACGGGTTTTTCCTTAACCGCATAGTAAAGATTTTTATCCGGATACTTTTTTTTGATTTCTTCGATCAGAACCCGGTCAAATACAGCCTCTCCCGCGTTATCGGCAAGATATAAGATATTATCTGCCTTTCTTAAAGATTGCCTGAACTCCCCATAATGGAAAATAGACCGCTTATGGATAACCCTATTTTCCTCCGCGAGTATTTTTTTTAATTCTGCTTTTATATTCAAACTATTCTTTACGCCGAAATCTATGATATTCCCGGCAATAGCCAGCTCAACCGCTGTGAGAAGACTTTCTTTCGAAGAATTTACCTTATGCTTTAATCTTCCTAAAAGGCGCAGGGCTATGCGGTTGCTTTTCTGCTTTATGGCATAATAGGGGTCTCTGTTAGCACTCACGTTCCTTAATAACTTATAACCGATGCGGGCTATCTCAGGGGGGCTGGCTTCAAGCGAAATCCGGGGGATCTGCCGGGCAAATTCATCAACAATCCGTTTCTGCTGCTTCGGAGTGGCCCCGACGATCCGGCTCCCTTCGAGCGCTTGCCTGAAAAAACAAGGAATGCAATCTAAATATGTCTTCACTTGATTTTACCCCTTCTTCTCAACGTATCTTCATCGCTTAAGGAAACAATGTCTTTAAGCGCCCTTGCGTCATAAATAGAAACCACGTTAATCCCCTTACAAGAGGCGATAAAGCTGTCTTTTATCTTGAGGATCTCTTCTTTTATTAAGGCCCTGATACCGCAAGGCCTTAACGGAGTATTAACCTGGATTTCATCCGGCTGGATATAATTTGTCAGATAAATAAGCTTATTAACGTCATTTTTATTATTATCAACGAACATCATCTGTAGAGCCAATTTTCCCCTGTAATTCTTTTGAAACACCTTTATTCCCTCAAAGATACTCTCGAATCCCACCCCTTGTGCAGGCCTATTAATTTCCTGTAATGATCCCGCAGAACCGGCGTCTAACTTAGCAACGACGAAGTCCGCAAGAAAAAGTTCATTCCTTACCGCATCTGATCCCATCAAGGAGCTGTTAGTTAAAACCGCGATCCGCTCTTTGCGGATTGACTTGACCGTTTTTATCGCCTCGCCTAAATTGGCCGCCAGAGTAGGCTCTCCCCTGCCGGAAAAAGTAATATAATCTATGTTTACGCCGGGTAATGCCCCTAATTCCTTAATAACTTCCTTGACAGGAACGTAGATCTTTCTTTCGGATGTATATTTTTTAACCGGGCCAAGCTGGCAATAAATACAATCGAAATTACAGATTTTCTCTTCCTGCGAAAGCAGATCCACGCCTAAAGAGCTCCCCAGCCTCCAGGATGGCACAGGTCCGTAAATATATTTAAACCCCGATTGCATTTTCATCAGTCTTATCCGCCATATTCACAGAAGCCTGCGTAAAACGCGGCATCTCCCGGACTTTAACCGGCAGTTTGGATTCGCTGATAAACGCCTTGAAATTACCCAGGTGGACGCATCGCCCGTTTGGTTTATGTGAGAAAAGATATTGTTTCCGGATATCTAAATTCTTTATGACTGCTCCTTCCCGGGCGAACGCCGAAACAAAATCTATCCCTTTTTTCGTCAGGACAAAAACAGGTATCTGCCGGGATAATTGTAATATAGCCGAAGGCCCGATCATCCGGCGCATATCCAGGGAAGCACAGCTCCATGCAAGATCAGCGTAATCGCGTATCATATTGATTTTATCTTTGGTTATGCCGGTCGTGCATACCGCCAGTAAAATTATCCTGATGCCGTTTTCTTTCTCTAATGAACGCAGCGCTTTTAGATCATCGGCCGCGTGGCCGCATACGGTAACGGCAATAACCCTATGGCCCGCTTTTATCGCTTCCCCGGCTCCCCGCACCTGGTCGATAAGCGCGTTTTCAGATATCACCCGGCATCCGGCGGCCTTAAGCTTCTTGACGATACCTTTAACGGGAGTGGTTAATAACAGGCTATTCATCCGGGCGCCTATGCCCTGGGCCGCTTCCGGGCTATTGACCACAACCGTCCCCGCCCCTTCGCAGACTATGACTGCCGCGTCAATGACTTTTTTTCTTAACGCGAAACTGATCATCTCCGAGGCGCCGTACGGTATCGCAATACCATCCGGTGAAAACTTCCTCTTATCCGTGAAAAAACCGTACTCTTCTATCTTTGACTCGATCGCTTTTTTGATGGCTTTCTTGACGGCCTCCTTATCCTGGCCGCGCATACCGTTAAAATCCTTGTATAAATGCTTTGCCAGCGGGCAAAAAGTAAGTTCCGGCTCGGTAATATTGATGACCTTCCCGCGTGAAACGCTCACAAAGGACGAAAAATATCTCAATACGTGTATATCCGGGCTATCCATAGCATCTTAATTTTAAGCTTGCAGTTTCTCCCAAATTCCAATGATTTCATTCTTAACCGCGGTATCTTTATATTCCATGATCGTTTTGCCCTCAACCATGGCCTCTACTACCGTCTTGTCAAAACCGACCTTTCCGATTAAGGGAATCCCGTTTTTCGCGCAATGCCCTTCTATTATCCTCGACATATCCGGATTCAAATCGAATTTATTTATCACC
>JAQUOR010000175.1 GCA_028717025.1 Candidatus Omnitrophota bacterium
CTTTGATTTTCCGGTCGTCGGAAAACAAACGGTGTACTTAACCGGCCACGACGAATTGCATTCGCTGTCAAAAAACATCGATGCCAATAGCATCCGCTTTTGGATGGGGTTTAGCGACCACTACATCAATGTTTTTAACGTGTTGACCAAACTGGGCTTAACTTCGGAAAAACCCATAAAAACTGCGGAAGGCATTGAGGTGGTACCTTTAAAAGTTTTGAAAGCGCTGCTGCCTGACCCCTCTTCTCTGGCGCCCAATTACGTAGGAAAAACATGCATCGGGAATCTTATTAAAGGGAAAAAAGACGGCAGAGACAAAGAAATCTTTATCTACAATATCTGTGATCATGCCGCCTGCTACAAAGAAGTCGAATCCCAGGCCATAAGCTACACTGCCGGTGTGCCGGCAGCTGCTGCCGCGATGCTTATCGCTAAGGGTACCTGGGACGTTAAAACGATGGTAAACATTGAAGAGCTTGATCCGGACCCATTCCTTGAGTTGCTCAACGGTATGGGGTTACCCACAGAGGTCATTGAAACTCAAGTATCGGTTCAGAAAGCATAAAAGAAAAACTGCTTCATTAACGTTGCCCGATATACTTTCAGTGCTTCTTTGGACTGCGCGCAGAGGCCGTCAACGACATTGTAGTATATTTTAGTACGGTTTTCCGTCACTGCACCGCGTGTATCCCACTCAAAAATTTTCTAAAAAATTACTTTCGATTACCCGGCAATACGATCCCTCACTTTCTCCTACCGCAAAAAATATAAAAAACTCTTGCAAAGAATAAAAAAATGTGTTATAAAAAAACCAATACGTAAGAAAATTATCAATAACGATAAAAGGTACAAGTATCAAGAAAAAGGAGGGAACGAAAAAGGGAAATGGCTAAAAAATCAGGAAAGCAAACATTTGGCTTCGAGTTGATTATGGACCTCTATGGATGCGACGTGACAGTAATGAGTTCAAAAAAGAAACTTGCTGAGTATGTTGACAAACTTTGCATCTTAATTGAAATGAAAAAGTATGGCAAAGTACAGCTGCCCTACTTCGGCTTAGAAAAACCCCACACAAAAGGGTACTCCCTGTTACAATTTATTGAGACAAGCTCTATCACCGGTCATTTCAGCGAATACTGGAGAACTTCGTACCTTAATATCTTCTCCTGTAAACCCTACGACCACAGAATGGCTGCCGCGTTTACCAAAGAATTTTTTAAAGCCGAGAAGATGAGGGTCCGCTACATCGTGCGTTAATTAACACAGATACATAGAACAATGAAACCCGTCAGCTGCTTAAAGCGCCTGACGGGTTTTTTATTGTCTACTTACGCAACATTTAATCCGGCCGGCAGTTGCGCCGCAAGTGCCTCTTTAAGTATTGCCGGGGATAAATCTTTAGTAAAATAGAACGTAACTCCGATATCTCCTTCCACGCCTAATTTTAAACCATTGGAAAAACTTAATTTTACCCGCGGGCTGAAACCCTGGGTAAAATATAAAGGCAAGTTGCTTCTGCGTAATGCTCTTTCCAGAATTCTGGTTAAGTCCAGTTGCGAAAAATAAATCATTGCTCCGCTTTTATGTAAGGTGACCTTTAAAGGGAATTTTTGAATATTCATTTTTTGTTTTCTATGAACGACCAGGGAAAATTTTCGGTCTTTGCACGCAGGTAACGGTGATAATCTACACTCTCCTCTTTCATCGCCTCCTCCCACACATTCCAGTGGAAATCATTGTTAAGGCCAGAGGCGGGTAATCCCTTTAAAAATATACGGTGAATGACTCTGGAAAATTCCCTGCCTGCACGGCAGACAATCGCCTCGAGAAGGCTCCTCTTTAAAGGAGCAACGGTAACGTTGATATGACGACTAACAGGTATGTTTTTTAAAATAATCAGGCGTCTGGCGAAAAGCTCCGATTCCTCGGGCATCGAAAGTGCTTCCCACAAAGAAAAGGGTTTGGGAACAAAAACGTTAATGCTCACGTTTAAGGCAATTCTGGTTTCACGAGTCACTTTTTGCAAGAACTGGCCTATAGCGATCAGGTCCTCTTGCGTCTCCCCGGGAATACCGAACATGAAATAGATCTTTAAATGCCGTATATTAAGCGAACGCAATATTGCCGCGGCTTCAAAAAGTTTGCGGGTATCCAGCGTTTTATTTAGAGTGCTGCGTAGATCATCCCGGACAACCTCGAGAGCGCACGTAAGTGTTGTTTTCTTCAACGCGAGCAACTTGGCATAAAGACGCCCCGTAATATCATCGATACGCAAAGAGGGTAACGCCAGTCCTACGCGGCGCTCTTGAAAATAGTCTATCGTCTCATCGATAAGGTTTTCTATAGAAGAGTAATCGGAAGCGCTTAAGCTAAGTAAAGAAAAATTTTCATAACCGGTGTTCTGATAGAGTGTTCGTATTATGCTGCCGACTACGTTGGGGCTCCGTTCCCGGTACGGATAATAGAGCGAGCGTGCCTGACAAAACGTACAACGGTTAGGACAACCTCTCGCTATCTCAACCGCAACGCGATCATGAACGATCTGATTATGAGGAACGAGCCAGGAAGTAGGATAATATGCATCGTTAAGGTTTTTTACATAGACTCGCGCGAGAGGGAACCGCGCATGAGGATATGTTTTTTCAAAATGATAGCGATTACGCTCAAATGCAGTGTTGTAGTATTTCGGCACATAGAAACCTTCTTGTTCACACAACGCTTTAAGTCTGCTTTCTTTGTCTTTATGGGTGCGCAATATCTCGATAAACTTAAGCGCAACTTCCTCAAATTCACCTAAAAAGAAAACATCAACGAATTCCGCCAGGGGCTCCGGATTGGCGATACCTCCGCCTATAACGATAATGTCTTTTCGCTCTTCGCTCTTAAGCGCCACGGCGCCCAGAGATAAAATCTTTAAAAAATTAGTAAAGTTAAGTTCATAGCTTAAATTAAATCCGATTACCTCGAACTCATCAAGGGGAGTTTTAGTTTCAAGGGAGGTAAGTTTTGTTTTACTTTCGCATAGATACGCAGTGAAATCGTCTGCAGGAAGGAATACCCGTTCACAGACAACGTCAGGAAACTCATTAAAGAGGCCATAAAGTATCCGTAAGCCTAAGTTGCTCATCCCGATCGCATACGCATCGGGGTAAGAAAGACACAGTTTTAATTTCGCTTGGTGACTCTTTTTAACGACGTTCCACTCGTTACCGATGTACTGCTGCGGCGCCTGGAAACGTGCATAATCCATCGTTGAAGCTCCTTAAACTTGCTGATGATAAATATTAAAAAATATTCCCAAAAGAATAAACGTCGTTAAAAGATGCGTTCCTCCGTAGCTTATGAAAAGTAACGGCACCCCTACTACCGGCAGGATCCCCAGCGTCATTCCCATATTAATAAAAATATGCAGAAAGAACAAAGCGCTTATTCCCAACGACAGGAGCCGCGCAGTCGGGTCTTTTAAATCCCTGATGATAGCGAGCATTTTCGCTAAGATAAGCCAATAGATAAGTAACAGAAAGAGCGAACCTGTAAATCCCCACTCTTCCGCAATTACGGTAAATATGAAATCGGTATGGCGCTCAGGAAGAAAATTAAACTGATTCTGCGTACCGGAGAGAAAACCTTTACCGAAGATTTTCCCTGAGCCTATGGCAATTTTCGACTGAATTATGGTGTACCCTGCTCCCAAGGGATCGACATTCGGGTTTAAAAAGACAACAAGCCTTTTCTTCTGATATTCCTTTAAAACGTGCCAGGCAAAAGGTGCCGCGATGAGTCCTATGGCGATGCTTATGATAAAGTACCATTTTTTCGTCCCTGAGGAGAGCCCTACGATAAAAAAAACGAAAACAAGGATAAGTGCAGTACCCAGGTCCGGCTGTTTAAAGATGAGTGCCGCATTGAGCGCGGTCAAGAAAAACGGAAAAAGAAACTGCCGCGCGAAGCCTCGTTGTGATTCCGGAGAAAAGACCCTGGCAAGAACGATGAGCATGACCATTTTTGAAATTTCCGATGGCTGAAAACTAAAGCCGGAGACCGACAGCCAACGCTGTGCGCCCATGACTTTTTTCCCGAATAGATCCACTGCAATCAGTAAACCTAAATTTATTCCATAGAGAAGGTATGCACTATTAAAATAAAGACGGTAATTGACGGAAGAAAAAACGATCAATGCCAGCCAGCAGACGATTACCCAGATAATCTGCTTGTTGAAAATAGGGTGCTGGATGAACTCGCCTCCCTGATGCAACGCACTATAGAGCGCGGTCAAGCTCACTATGTTGAAAAAGATCAAACATAAGACAATC
>JAQUOR010000176.1 GCA_028717025.1 Candidatus Omnitrophota bacterium
TTTACGTCATAGTCTTTTATCTGCTGGCCATCGCGTGATTTTGTCTGGCTTAATTCTGCGATTGCTTTTTCTTTTTCGGCAATACTTACGGAGAATTGCTGGAGGCGTGCCTGCAGGCCCGCTTCTTTGATCTTATAGGTATTCAGCTGGCCCTCAAGGGCTGTCTTGTCATTTGCGAGCTGGGCAAGTTTTCCTTCAAGGTCCTTGGTCTGAGCGCCTAAAGCCTGTTTGACCCTGTCAAGATCGCCTAAAGATTTTTCTTTATCTGCAGTAGCGACTGCTAATTGCTGGACCTGAAAAACGAGTGTCTGTTCTTTGGCGCGCGCGTCTTTAAGCTGGTTCTCAAGACCGGTCTTTTCCTGAGCAAGCGCAGCGAGTTTTGCGTCGTAGTCTTTTAACTGCTTCTCAAGAGCGGTCTTTTCCTGAGCAAGCGCAGCGAGTTTTGCGTCGTAGTCTTTTAACTGCGCGGCGTTCTGCAATTTTTCCTGCGTAAGCTGCGCGATTGCTTTCTCTTTTTCGGCTACGGTACCGGTCAATGTCTGAGAGCGTAACTGCCAGCCTTCTTCTTTGGTCTTATAGGCATTAAGCTGGTTTTCGAGTGCTGCTTTATCGGCTGAAAGTTGATCAAGCTTTACCCCAAGGTCTTTAAACTGTTTCTCAAGAACGGACTTCTCCTGCATAAGCGCAGCGAGTTTTACGTCATAGTCTTTCGCGACTGCGGCTTTTTCTTCTTGCAGCTGGCGGTAACGCGCCTGTGAAGATGCGAGATCTTCTTTGAGTGCAGCAAAATCACTTAAGACGTTTGCCAGTTCATCATCGTAGCTTAGTTCGCCATTGTCCTCCGCAAAAACGCCGAATGGTAGACTCGCTATCGCCAAGAAAACAATTATTTTTTTCATTCCTTAACTCCTTCCGGCCTTTTTTACCTTTAACCGTTATCGGTGTAACTAAAAACGACCTCGAAGTATACTTTCAGAAATATTTTCCTCTTACCTATATAATATATACAAATCAATTATAGGGCTTAAAACCTTTTACCGTCAAGCCCTCTTTGACAGAAACCTTATCTCTCTCTTGCGGCATAGCGCTCTGTTTGGGCACAATGCCGTCGTATGACTTAAAACCTTTAGCCGCTGCGTTTTCATTAAACGGTAAGGGAATGCTTGCCGTTTCTGTTCCGATGGAACCATCGGGACCAACGCGCTTAAATGTTTTCGCGGGAGCGGCGCTTGCGGAAAAAGGACTGGCTGTTGCCGCGTGGGAGGGCACTTCGGGCTTAAACACGTCAAATTTCTTAGCGGGCTTAACCGGTAATTTGTCCGCATCTTTTGCCGTCACGAATCTATCGCCTTCAAAAATAACCGGCGTAATCATAATGATAAGTTCCACTCGTTGCGTGGTTTTTGTTTCGTTCTTAAATAACGCGCCGATGAAAGGAATCTTGCTTAAATACGGTACCCCTTCCGAATCCTCCGTTTTTTCTTCGCGCCCCAAACCGCCGATAATGATAGTAGCGCCGTCTTTGGCGATCACGGTAGTTTCGGCGGTATTCGTATCGATAATAGGAACCGTATTGTTACTGGATGAAGTCACGTGACCGATAATGCTGCTTATCTCCGGTTTTACTTTCATGGTAACATAGCCGTCATCATTGATGGTGGGAGTTACCGATAGCTGGATTCCGACATCAACATAGGTTACTTCTTCCGAAACCGTGCTTGTGGTCGTTCCTGTCGTCGTTGTCGTCGTGATGTATGCCTGGCGTTCACCGATGTGTATCTTGGCCTCCTGGTTATTAACGACCGACAGGGAGGGACTTGCCATGATTTTTGACTTTCCCAACGTCTGCAGATAGTTAACCACTACATCAAAATCCATATTATTGTTCACGATACCGACATGCATATTTTTTCCTAAAGCGTTTTTAGTACTCGCATTTAAGCTTGAGGTAGTGCCGCTAAAAGGATACTGGCCGATGCTGTTGCCGTTAGTGTTATACACATCGGTTCTGGTTTGAAACGTCGGATTAGTAATGCCCGCGGTCATGGCAGCAAAAGGGTATGAACCCAGATACGCCATGCCGTATTGTTTGGCAAGGTTAAAAAGCCCTTCCCATTCAATTCCCTTATCAAGCTGGTCGCTTATCTTTATTTTTATGATCTTGCAGTCGATAAGCACTGCTTTTGTCTTTTTATCGAGGCTCTTGATCAATTCTTCGATGTTCTTCATTCTCTCGGGTAAGGTCTGTACCATCACCTGATTTGTGCGGTCGTCGGCTTTCACCATACCCACTTTCTTTAAATCCAATTGGGCCTTAAGTTGCTCTTCAACATCTTTGGCTTTTGCGTATTTCAAAGTAAAGACCTTAAAACTGTTCTTCTGCTCCATTGCGGCAAGCGCGGTTTGCGCTTCCGCTATTTTCTCGGGCGTATCGATAATCACCACCGAGCCCGATTCCGATTCAACCAGGAGGCGGCCGATATCGCTTTTAATCGCATCCAAAAGACTGAAGGCCTGCTCGGGGATCGCGTATTTTAAACGGAAAACCTTGACTTGACGCGTATCGAAGAAATTTCTTCCGTAGAGTTGTTTATACTCTGCTTCGGTCATTACATTATAAATATCTCCTCTTTTATCGTAGGCAAGACTGTTCGAACGCAGCATAATATCGAAAACGTCTTTCACCGCGACATTCTCAACGTTCAACGTCACGCGGCCGGAAACCTTTTGCGTGGGAACGATATTGTATCCGGATTTTATTGAAAAAAACTTTAATGCTTCAATGATATCGATGGTACGCAGATTCAAGGATATTTTTTCCTCGGGCCGCGCGGCAACCAACGAAACCGGCGCCTGTCCCAGGAGAGCCGCGGCATCGGAAGATGCCTGGGTCATAGGCGCATTGACTTCTGCATATACCCCCGCCGGGACCGGTGACAGTGCGCACGTACACGCCAGCATCAAGACGAAGGTCCTTTTTGTGCATGAGGTACGCGAAGCCTTTCTCATCTCAATTCGATTTCCTCTCCGCTATAGCTTAATATGACCTTATCCTTAAAAACCGCTTTTAACTTCACTCTATTGTCGATAAGCTGGCCCTTCTTTAAAAACAAAGTTCGCTTATTCTTCGTATCTTCGATCATCACGTCGGGATCGGTCGACCAGGAAATACCGACGAGCCTTAAATCTTTCGTCTCTTCGGTAATCTTGCTGATGCTCGACTTGCCCGTTACCATCTGACTGATCTTTTTCGTTCCCATGGTAAAAATATCGCGTTCCCGTGCTTTTTCCAGATAATACGATGCCGCCTTCAAAAAAGAAATGGTCTGGGAAACTTTTGCCTCTTTCTCTGCAATCGCAACTTTTACCGTAAATCCCTTACGTAAAGACATCGCTGAACTGACAAGGCTGAAAATAAAATAAAGCGCCAGAACGCCTGCGATGCACTGCAACACAAGATTAACCAGCCTGATATCAAGCTGCGCAAAATCGCCGAATTTAAAACCGCCTTTGAAGTGATGCTTAAAAAAAGAAAACCGCCCTTTGAGGACTCCTACCGAAAAAAGACCGAGCCCCTGATGCTTGATCGTCGCCGTATGTATGGGGCCACGGGACATAGGTGTCTCGATCAGATTAAGGAGCTCTTTCTCCGGAGTAGGCGATTTGTTATCTTTCGATATCATTATATGTCCGTAGGTAAAGTACGTGCACCCTGATACATAAATCCCCGTTAGAGAGAATTATCTCTGACGGGGCGCTCTGCTAAGGATTCTTTTACCTCTGAGTATTCTCTACGCGAAGCAGCTCAAGTTCCACATACAGATTACTGACCTTTTTCCTCAAAGCCTCGTTGAGCGCTTTCGCCTGTTCCAGCTGTTTTACCGCATCCTGCTCGTAATTCTTATTCGCTCCCAACTCTCCCTGAAGCGCGGTAAGCTGGACCTCCATGCTTCTTAATGCTGTTTTCAAACCTGCGATGTCTTTCTCTTTTTCTTCCAGAGAGACGAGCAAGGTATCTTTCTCACCCGTCACTTTCGCCAGAAGTTCTTTCATCTGTGCCATTTCGTTCTGTTTGCTGTTTATATCCAGCTCTTTCTTTGCTATTAACGCGCTAAGGTCCGAGTCGGATTTCCTGGTTTCATCGTATGCTTGATTTATCTGCGCAAGGCGCTCGTTGAGTTCCTGCACCTGCGTTTCGGCGGCAGTCTTTGCTGCCTTTAAATTACTGATTTCATCCTCCGAGCCCCCCTTCGATGCGCGCAACTGCTCTAATTCCTGTGAAATGGTCTGCTGAGAT
>JAQUOR010000177.1 GCA_028717025.1 Candidatus Omnitrophota bacterium
CTGGTTATCCGCCACCATATCAAGAAGTGTCGCTTTAAAGCCGTAAGCCTCGAGTACCGCAGTCGCATACGCCAGCCAATCCGGAGCGCGCAATACTCTTCCTCTTGAGCGTGCTGCCCAGCGTTGCGTGCGACAAAAGTCTTTTACGAACGGCTCATTGATAATTAATATCTTACTCTCTTTGGTGTTCATTATTTTTTTAAGGTTGTGTTGCGTGCCGGTTTACGTGCGGAGGTATCAGCTGCTGCCTGCTGCCCTGCGGACTGCGAAGCGGGTGCTCCTGTGACGCCTGCAGACTGCAACACGGGAATGCCTGCGACAGGCGAAGCGTCTTTGGCGCCGGATTCCGGTACATTCTCATTGACGGGCACAGGGCCTTCTGCGGGACGCATGGTATAGAAAAAAACATATTTACCTTTAATCTTATAAATAGTCCGGGGTTGTATCTGTCCGTTAAATGACTGCAAATATTTCTTAACGTTGCGCGTGTCATCTTTACCTTTCTCAAGAATAAAATACATGACCTGGTTTGATACTTCCAATATCCCTAGTTCCTTTACGTGATAATTGTCCTGGATATATTCGAAAAACTGCGGATTATTTTTGCGCAGCCCTTCCAGGAACTGCGGCGGATAAATACAGATATAACGAACATCGTATTGTTTTTCCTTTTGTTTAAAATCTTCGGCGTTTTCCGGCCAGCCCATATACCGCTGGGCGTAACGCGCTATGGCGTTACCTTGAGCATAGGTCAATAAGAAAATTTTTTCCTGGGGCTCCGTAAATTCTTTTAAGCTTTCTCCGGCCACATCCGTTCCTAAAAAGACCGTGCTGTGCATACGCTCAAGTGCGCGATGCGCGGGAAAGACCGAAACTATAAGGACAAACGCCATCACGATAAGCATAACATTGCGTTTAAAAGCTTTACGCACTTCCTGGGCAATAAATAAAACGGCATACGTTGAAGCAATACACACCAGCGCCGTAAATGGCATCTGTGAAAAATTGTTCTGCCTAAGGTTATCAGCAAATAATATCACATAGATAATTGCAGAGAAAAACCAGCCGATAAGGTAACGGTTAAGGAGACCCTTGCGCTTAAATAATGCAAGCATCAGACCACAGGCAGTCAGAAGACTATAAATAAAAGTAAAATTTTCGTCTTTGGCATACGAGATGATCATCGTACCTGATTCTCGCCAATACGAGGGCGTAAGCGCTGCAAATAACTTTACCGGCACAAAGGTAACTTGCTTTGTCGCGATAAGCCAGGCATAGTAGCCGCCGGTAAGTACCAGGGGCAGAATCCATAACGCAATAACTACAAAAAGTTCTTTTTTCTTTCTAAGGTAGCGCTTAAGGGGCATACAGAAAAGAAGCGGCAGCGCGCCGATAAGAAAACTAAATTGATACAACCAGGCAACGATAAGCGCTACGCTTGCTAAAAAAAGGTTATATTTTTTCTCCGAAACGATAAAACGCGCATACAAAAGATTTCCCAAAAGCATGAAGAAAAAAGCGGGACTTTCAGCCTGAAGATTACGGGAAAAAAATACTGCCAGCGGCATGATCGCAAGTACAAGCGCCGCATATAACGCGGGAATAAAATCCTGAAACAAAATACGACTTAAGAAATAAATGAGGACGATTGAAAGCAGCCCCCACATAATATTGAACAAGCGCGGCGCCCAAACATTTTCGCCCAAGAGTTTCCAGACAAGCACTATTTGATAAGGAACTAACGGCGGCTGTTCAAGGGAAGCGTCCCCTCGCGGGGATTGAGAATCGGCTTTTACTTCATCGAACGCATTTAAAAAATACACTCTTTTACTTAAAAAATCCTCAGTTTTTATCATCTCCTGAGCGATGCTGATATTCTCATTCTCTTTCATGTTGTGATAACCGATAGAAGGAAAATTGAGGTTTTGCGTGCGCAAAAAAAATCCCGCGACAATGACCAGCAGCAATACAAGCAAAGAAAATTGTTTTTGGTTGCGTATCATATGGTTTTCCATCAGCAGCTGCTTGATTTGCGCTCTATGAAAAGCAGGCTGATAAAGAATGACGAGAATATCGTGTGCAGGCCTATGACAAGCATGGTCATCGCCAGAATGGCTTCTCTGATCCTGGAAAGCGCGCCGAAGTGTTTTGAAAACCACTCACCAAAGATAAAAATGTTTATGCCGATACCCATCAGCAGTATCGCGCCGCCTAAAACAATTCCCCGTTCCAGATTGAAGTGGCGTTGAAAAAAAAGAGTCAAGGGATCGTACTTCAAAAAGCCCTGTCGTATCGCGTATGTGTGCGCGTATACCCCTAAATTCAGGATCTGATACGAGAAGATGCAGAGAACGCTGGCAAACACCATTAAATGGGCGTCCCATCGATGCCCTAAAAATAAAAATGGGCCTTTGTAGAGGACCAAAAGCAGCGTTATCCCAAGGATAAAGCCTATGATGCCCGGTATAAAATACAGCCACACCGGACAATACAACAGCATGAATCTGATATGGCGCCAGGCGTCCGTCAGGGGACTTAGTTTAGATTCTCCGGCGCGCGGATGATAGTTAATGGGGATTTCGTACGTTTTTAAATTAGTCGTAAGCGCAGAGACCACCATCTCTGTGGCAAACTCCATGCCCAAAGTCATTAATTTCATTTTTAGGTAGGCCTCGCGGGTAAACGCGCGCATACCGCAATGAATATCGGAAAGCGAAGTATGAAAAAAAAGTCTGCAGAGCCCCGAAAGGATGGGATTACCGATATACCGGTGAGAAAAGCTCATCGCTCCTTTCTGGATTCCTCCTCTAAAACGGGAACCCATCACAAAGTCGTAGCCGCTGCGTAACGCTTCGAGAAACTTAGGAATATCGCCAAAATCGTACGTATTATCGCTATCGCCGATAATAATATACTTTCCTTTCGCTTCGCTTAGACCGCGCAAATACGCCGCGCCATAACCCTTACGCTGCTCTACGACTACTTTTGCCCCGCATGATGAAGCAACCTCTCTGGAGCGGTCAAGGGAACCGTTGTCCGCAACTATAATCTCACCGCAAATTTCTTCTTTTGCAAATACTTCTTTAATTCTGTTGACGCAAAGGCCAACGGAAGCTTCTTCGTTTAAGCACGGCAGCACGACCGAAACTTCAAGTTCTTTTTCCATAGCCCCCCTACCATTCGATTTTAAAAGTACCTATATAGGAATCCCCTTCTTCTGCGTTAATGTGCATTTTAAAATGCCTCAGGCCCTTGCCCTTTAAAAAATATAATTTCACAAAAAGGCTGTTTGCCAGCTCCCTATCGAGCAAAACCCCCTTATACACATTGTTTTCTTTATACACCAGAAGCGAAAATATCATGTTTGCATTTTGAAATCCAAATTCTCTGAGGGTTTCTCCATCCTGGACAAAAAGACTTCGGGGGATTTTACCGTCATTACTGTATGCGGTTTGTTCTTTAGAATTATAAATAAAACCGTTATCGAAAAATATAACACCGTCTTTTTCTGCCGAGTGCAACACGTTGCTATAAAACTGGACAGGCCGGGAAATCCATCTGTTCAAATCTGAAGGAGAAATTAAAAAAGCTTCCTGATACAAACGTTGCATCTCTTCCTTGTTTTTTCCCAGCTGTCCTAAATAATCGAGGATCTGATCTTTTTCTTTTTTATTGAAGTTCTGCACCATGTAAACTTTTGAGAAATTCCAATTTCCCAGATATGAAATAGCGGTCATTTTCGAGAGCATGGAGTAGTCAACGACAAAATATGCGGGAGGCGGTTCATCAAAAAGCAGGATTATCACCTTATCGGTAGCCGAAGGAGGCAAAAAGTCAGAAAGCACCTCTCGTGCCCCTTGAGGCTCAAGCTTAACGATGCTCTCCAAGAGGAGCATCGAACGCAACGGATTTTTAAGATATTCATCAATGACTTCAAAAGCTTTATTACCGCTGTTGTTAAGCATACGCAGAATCCCCAGGGATTCTTCCTCGTTATTGGAAAGCATGGCTTTTGCCATCCAGTAGGCTTGGGGCCTGTTTTGGCTCTGGCCGTCAAAAATAACTTTGCGTCTGCCGACGACTTTAAACCAGTCTCCGAAATCCCACCACGAATTGATGACGGAGTTTTTTGGCGTAGTTTCAAAAAGAGTCAAAACTTTGTACCAACCGTCATTCATCAAAGGATAAATACCCTGGGCGACCCGGGTCGATGCGCCGATACAATGACTACCCATGCCACAAAGAACTATACCGATGATAGCTGCCCCGATTATC
>JAQUOR010000178.1 GCA_028717025.1 Candidatus Omnitrophota bacterium
AAGCTTGTTTTCACTGACGGAACGGAATGGACCTTCAGTGCCATCGTGACGGGGTTCTCGACATCCGGTTCTATTGATGGCGTGGTAAAACTGTCGGCGACGTTGGAAATCAGCGGAGAGATCGTCGAAAGCTAACAAGAGGAAGATCTAAAAAGAGAGGACGCGTTATGTTAACTCGAGAAGAGATACTTGAAAAGACGTCTTTGAAAACAGAAAGTGTCACGATCGAGGAATGGGGCGGAGATATTATCGTATCGGAAATGTCCGCCGGCGCCAGGGATGCCTGGGAGCAATCCATCAGAGAGAAAGACGCCTCCGGTAATATCGTCTCTCCGCGTGCCAAGTTGATCCTTTTTACGGTCGTCGATGAGATGGGTGCCCGATTGTTTAAAGATAGTGATGTCGAAGCTATAGGCAGGTTGTCTTCGGCGTCTTTGGAAAAAGCTTGCGTCGCCGCCATGCGACTTAACGGGTTGGGCACAGACGAAATCAATAAGGCAAAAAAAAACTGATCTGTGCCCCTGAGAGGCGGTTTTATTTTTTTCTTGCCGAGAAGCTTGGAAAAACCGTTGAAGAACTGTTGGCAGAAACCACAAGTTATGAGATCACGGAATGGATTGCCTATTTTAGTTTGCAGGCAGAGGGCGATCCGGTGGATGCCAAAAAAGCGTTGTCGAAAATATTTGGCTCAAGGATAAAAAAGAAAGGCAGATGAGATGGGAACATTGGGGACCTTGGGGAGTCTGAATGTTCTTTTGAGCGCGGATACGGCGCAATTCTCTTCTGCGATGGAGAAGGCGGCCTATACGGCAGAGAGCAAAGCCAGGCGAATAGGCCTCGCCGTTAAATCAGTGGCACTCATGGCCGCCGCAGCCGCAACATCTATCGCCGTCAGCATCAAAAAGACCATCGACCACGCCGACGAAATCGGCGAAATGGCGTCTTCGATCGGATTGACCGTAGAGCAGTTATCCAGCCTTGAATATGCGGCGAAATTATCCGGTGTGGAGATAGAGGGTCTTCGCACTTCCTTCCAGAAATTCAATAACACCATTTTTGACGGAGCCAAAGGAGTTAAAGAGAGCGCTACGCTGTTCAAAGCGCTTGGGATCTCTCTTGATGATAATAACGGAAAGCTGAAAAGCAATTACGATCTCTTCCTTGAGACCGCAGACGCTTTGTCAAGAATGAGCGATGGAGCGACGAAATCGGCTCTGGCGCAGGATCTTTTCGGCAAGAGCGGCACAGCTATAATCCCGATACTTAACTCCGGAAAAGACGGAATTAAAAAACTTGCCGAAGAAGCCTCAAGGCTCGGCATAGTGCTTAATGGCGATACCGCGCGAGCTGCGGATAGATTCAATGACAACATGACACGTATGGCAAGCGCCACACAAGGGATTGTTTTAAGTTTTACTTCCGGCCTGCTTCCTACTCTGACGAATTTAACCGAAAACCTGAACAGTGCAACAAGTGCTCTGGAGTCTTTTAGGGAAGCTGGAAAAACGACCGGAACAATTATTACGGCAATTATCAACGGATTTATGTTTTTAGTCGATACCATCAAAACCGTTGTCGATACCTTTCTTTTACTCAATGCCCCCGGGGGTGGAATGTTGGAGGCATGGAGTGTTTATATTGAAGATCTACAAAAAAGAGGGAACAATTTTTCGATCAATGTCGAGAAAAACTGGAATGCTGTGTCGGATACAGTCGAAAGCAGCACACAAAAAATCAAAACAAGTGTTTCGGGTCTTTCCGATAGCATAATCGCATTTAACAAAAAACAGGAAGAAGGAAAAACCCTTACGGAATCAATGCGGACAGCGCAGGAAAAATATAATGATGAAATGGCGAAATACAAGGATTTGCTTGATTCCGGAGCAATCAGCCAGGAAACCTATGAACGCGCAGCAAAAAAAGCCAAGGAGACTCTTGAGAAAAATTCTGAAGCAATAAATAGAATGAAGGATGCAGCAAGAGATTTGGGGATGACTTTTCAGTCGGCATTTGAGGATGCGATTATAGATGGCAAGAAATTCAGCGATGTTTTATCGTCTTTATTGCAGGATATTGAAAGGCTTATATTGAGGGCAGCGGTAACAGCACCTTTGGCAGAAGCCATATCTTCTTTTTTCTCTGCTTCCGCTCAAGGGAATATCTTTTCTAACGGAAGACTTGTTCCTTTTAAGAACGGAGGGCTTATTCCCAGGCCGACGTTATTCCCTATGGCAAACGGCGGCGTGGGCCTTGCCGGTGAAGCGGGCACAGAGGCTATTATGCCCTTGTTTCGCACAGGAAGCGGTGATTTAGGCGTTAAATCGGGCGGCGGAGGGGTAGAGGTTAACGTTTATGCCCCCGAAGGCTCAAGCGTCAAAACCAACAGTCAAAAGATGGGCGATATAGAACAGATCAACATCATGATTGATGAAGCCGTGGCGGGATCGGTCGGCAGACCTGGCAGCAAGACCTATAAGGCGCTTAAAAATTCCTTTGGGTTAAGACAGTCATTGACGACGCGGTAGAAAATGCAAAACATATTATTTTTGCCAACTTGTAACAAAACCATTCTCGACGTAAACATACATGACGCTTTCGTAACTATTATGATAAACGTATTGGCTATGTTTTCCCCATATCCCAACGCTTTGGTTTATATCATACGGGAAGCCGAACGAACATATCAGTCCGAGTTCGCTCATGCCGATAAAAATACTTCCGCTATCTATTGCTTCCCATTCACTCTCTTTAATTTCTCTTCTGCGATAAATCTCATCGCGAATTTTTTTAGATTTTGTTGTCGCATATGCGTTGCACAAGGTTATCGTATTTTGCCCTTGAAGCTGGCTTGGTGACATGAATGATAATCGAACAGGAGAACCAGCGCATCCTGTTAAAAGTAGGGAAGAAAAAATAAAGAAAACACAGAGGGTGATCTTGGATTTCATGGTAATTGAAAAAATAGCATATTTTTCTTTATTTGTCAAATAAGAAAGGACTAAACGATGGACACCTGGCCGGTAACGCTGCCACAAAGACTTTCCGCTGATGCGTCTGTTCAGGATGACGAAAGCAGGGCCACAACGGATATGGATGCCGGGCCCGCTTCCGTTCGTAACAGGTTCACGGCAATCACCCAGACTGCCAAAGGCTCCATGATCCTGACCGGCGCGCAGCTGGTAACATTTAACACTTTTTTCAGGACGACGATCAAGCACGGATCATTGTCTTTCTACTGGATACATCCCTTCACCGAAGAGGCGGCAACGATCAGATTCAAGAGCAAGCCGGAATGGAAGTGTATCAAATCAGACGCAAGCGTCAATGACAGATTATTCCAGGCAGCCTTCGAGCTTGAGATCCAGCCATGACAGATATCTCAGACGATTTAAAACAAGACGCCTGGCAAAACGAGAGCGATCTTCCGCTGATCCTCTTGACCATAAGCCATGCTGATCTTGAAGACGATATCCGTGTGGTCAATAACAAAGAGGCCGTTACGTCGAACGGTTTGGAATATATCGCCTTCCCATTTGAAATTCAGCTCCCGGACTCAAAAGAGGATTCTCAGCCTTCGGCCAAACTCACTATCTCGAACGTCTCAAGAGAGATTGGCCTGGCAATCAGGTCGATATCTACGCCCCCAAGCGTGACAATAGCGGTGGTGAGGCAGGAAACGCCGGATATCGTGGAGGCCCAGTTCGTCGGGATGCGGCTCAATAATGTCAAATATAACGTGATGACGGTAACGGCTGATCTGGAGTTTGAGGATTTGACCAGGGAGGAGTTTCCTTCTCTTAAGTTCTCGCCGTCCATCTTTAAGTCAATCCTATGACGCTCGGTGAATTTATTGAAAAAGCTCTGCGCGTAAGGTTTAAAGACAAAGGCCGGGATTATTCGGCTTGGGATTGTTATTCGGTGGTCTTGTTGGCTTACCGGGAAATTCTCAATATAGAGCTTCCAAGCTTTGTAGATGATTATGTTGATGCAGGAGATACGCCGGCGTCCCGGCGTGTCATTCATGACATCATTTTACGCCAGAAGCAAAACTGGACCCGGATAGATGATCCGCAGGCGTTAGATGTGGTCCTTTTCCAGTTTGGGGATGCCCAGACACATCTTGGCCTTATGGTGGATAAAAAAAGGTTTCTCCATTGCGAGAAAAAAATTAACACAGTTATTGAGAGGTTAGACAGCGCGAAATGGGCGAAGCGGGTGGAAGGGGTTTATCGGCTAAAAGCCGTCGGCTGTTCATCAAAGGAAGGCTTTAA
>JAQUOR010000179.1 GCA_028717025.1 Candidatus Omnitrophota bacterium
AAATACAAATACCAATGGATAAACCTAAAACGTGTGCTCTATGGTTATTTTTATTCTTTGCGGCGTTTTATTCCCTGTTTTCCATAGGGCATTTCGGAGGAGACGGCTACGGCGATTATCTTGTGGCTGAGAGCATAGTCTTACACGGAACTGTCGTGCTGCATGAGAAACCCGCCGATGAAGATGTTTTAGCGTATCATGCGAAAGTAGGCGTCGTGGGCAGGGACGGTGAAACGTATAGTTCGCGTTCCGGTTTAGGAATGCCGTTCATTCTGGTTATACCCTATGCATTGGGGCATCTTGTTTCCATGTTTTTAAAAAATATCCCGCACGATTTCATTACGATGTTTTTTGTCTCTTTTACCAATCCCATGCTCTCCGCTTTGGATTGTTTACTTTTCTTTGTTATTGCGCAACGTCTTTTTTCTTCTACGCGTATCAGCGTTGCGCTCTCTTCTATATATGGCCTGGCAACGATGGCACCGGTGTATACAAGGACCGGATTTTCTGAGCCAGCGTTAATATTATTCCTTCTGCTGGCGATATATTTTATTCTGCGTTACGCGCAATCCGGCCGTTCCCTTTTTATGATAGTGTCTGCGTTAGCGTTATCATATATGGCGTATATTAAGCCGAATGCCCTTGTTCTTTTCCCATGTTTCATCGTGTATCTTTGCTGGGTGCTCATGGATACTCCCGTAGCGATGAATAAAAAAATTAAAACCATCGCATTTTTTGGAATATCTTTAATAATACCGCTGGTATTATTACTTACGTATAACTGGTATATATACGGCAGTTTTTTTAAATTCGGCGGCCAGGAAGCACTTGGCACCGGAAAACGTATCGCTCAATCGCCCCATTTCTTAAAAGGGATTTATTACTATCTCTTAAGTACGGGTAAAGGGCTCTTTATATTTAATCTGCCCCTTTTAGTATCTCTCGTCGGGATACGAAGCGTTCCCCGGAAAAGGAGAAAAGAAGCAGTCCTGTTTATGCTGATTTTTATGGTAAATCTGCTCTTCTTTGTGAAATCTTTTCACCGGGGTTCTCTCTTTAGCTGGGGGCCGCGCTACCTTATGCCTTGTGTTGCCGTAAGCATATTCTTCATCGGTTATTTTTTAGAAAAGCACAAGAATCTTTCGGCAAAACTGTTTATTCTAAGCGCATCCATGGCGGGTTTTCTCGTTATGCTTCCCTGCATGTTTCTTAATCAGTCGAAGTTTTACTTTTTCGTCGTTGAACAGCTCCACCTTCCGGAATATATGATAAATTTTACCCCCGACCTTTCACCTATACTGGGAGCGTGGAGAATGTTTATTGCAAGAATAATCTTTATTGGTTCAGGGGTAGATGTCCCTTTTGTATACAATCCTGACTACCGGCTTATTCCCGCCATAGACGCCAGTCTTCTTAAATATAACAACTTTGACTTTTGGTTTTTGAAAATACTCCAGTATGCACCGCATTATAAAAATATGATTTTTATCCTCATGGGAATGCTCGTAGCCTGCATCATCATCAGCCTTTACGGTGTCGTAAAGAATATAAGAAGCGAACGCCATTGATGAAAGTCCGCATATTCGTCCTGAACTATAACGGTAAAGATTTGCTTGTGCAGTTTCTTCCTTCTGTGGTTGCGGCAGCGCAAAACTCACGGCACCCATGCCGCGTTACGGTAGTAGACAATTGCAGTACCGATGAGAGCGTAAAGATCCTTAAAGAAGAATTCCCTGCAGTTGCAATATTCCCGGCGCCCAAAAACGAAGTGCTTATTTCCCTTAACGATGCCGTAAAAGCATGCGATGAAGAAGTAGTGATATTGCTGAATAACGACATCAAGGTTAAAGAAGATTTCATCGAACATTTAGTTGGACCCTTTAAAGAAGATAATGTATTTTTTGTCGCTCCGCAGATTTTAAATTTCGATAATACCTACAATGGAGGAAAGTCATACCTGCATTTTAGTTTTGGCGTCGTAAAGAACATCGTCGACAGAGAACATGCGTCGCAGCCGGGATCAACGCATAGTATTGCAACGGGGGCTTTCAGGCGCAGCGACTTTTTAAAATTCGGCGGGTTCGACAGGCTTTATCTTCCGGGAATCTGGGAGGAAGTGGACTTATGTTACCGGGCTCTTCTTGCCGGTAAAACCGGCATATATGAGCCGCGCAGTATCATTTGGCATCAGGAATCGACCACGTTTAATAAAGAATATGGAAAACGAAAAAAACTTATCATTGCCCACCGAAATATGTTTCTGTTCTGTTGGAAAAACATTTTCGATAGAACATTTATTACGCAACAGGCGTTCTTTTTACTCCCGCGGCTGATATACGCGCTTCTGACAGGTAAGATAGAGCTGGTTTTAGGCTTTTTCAACGCGCTCGCTCGTTTTCCGGAGGCGTTTTCCCGCAGGCGCCTGCGTGTAAGCGTCCGGCATTTAAATAAATTTAAAGACAGGGATATCATACGATGAAGTTGGCAATTTTAACCAGCGATAGTCTTGACGCCAGAATAGTGCTTCAGGAACTTATCGCCGCTGACAGGGATATAGCGGTGATACTGTATGAGAAGAAAAAAAGAAGTTTTAAATCACGGGTAAAGTTATTGCTGTTATTTTTATCCGGAAAGATCGAATATCTTACCTTTAAAAGTATGGAGCGTGCGCACGGAAAAAAAATTATCGTTAAAGCCACTGCCAATATCAATGCGCAGGAGAACGTGGAATTGCTTGCACAGTTAAAACCCGAGCTTACTATTATCGTGGGAACAAGAAAAATCGACAAAAAAGTATATGACATTGCTAAGTTCGGCGCGATAAATTTACATACCGGCATATTACCGTTCTATAGGGGGGCTGATTCCGAATACTGGGCCTTAGCAAATAACGAGATCGATAAAATAGGAGTTACGATACATTTTGTAAATGATACCTTAGACGCCGGTGATATGATCATCCGCGCTCGGCAGCAGGTTCATCCAAACGATACCTATAAAATGCTTCGATTGAGAAATCTATTTCTCGGTGCAAGGAAAATCAATGAAGCAATCGACATGATATGCAGCCATGCCGTTTTACCTGTTGCCCAAAGAGAGAGCGTAAGTGCCACCTATAAATCTATCTGCGCCCGTGCAGCTTTTTTAAAGAAGAGGGAAATTAAGCCTAAGGCAGTTATTAAAGAATTCGGTTTAAATGGCTTCAGGGTTCGGGAAAGAGTTGCACAGAAAGCGTCTCTGGTCAAGGGTGCAGCGAAAATCATTCCTTGCGAATTACAAGATGTTTTTTGTTTGAGGGTCGACGCCGATGCTTACCACGATAATTTCTGCGATTACCTTGATGTTTTTAAAAAATACAGGGAATGCGTCACAATCTTTTTCTGCGCTGCCCAATTTCTAAAAAGTAAGCACGCGATACTTGGTTGCAGGGACGGCGGCCTTGATATCCAATCGCATGGTTTTTATCATCATGTATATAATGATTTTGCCAGTAACATGCATAATATAGGAAGCGCAAAGGATTTTTTTCTTGAGCTTGGCATCAATACTACGGGTTTTGTCGCTCCCATGGGCAAGTATCACCCTTCCCTTATGGAAGCGCTTGAAAAACAGGGGTATCGCTACAGCAGTGATTTTTCCTTTGATTATTTAGGATACCCTTATTATCCTGCACTTGAAAAAAGATTTTACAGGATATTGCAAATACCGGTTTTTCCGGTATGTCCTGAGTTATTTTTCTTCAAGGGGATTGCCTTTGAAGCCATCCTGGATTATTATAAACATGCCATGCTAGAAATGAAAAGATGCAATATCCCGGTCATTGTTTATACCCATACAAGTCCCTTTAGCCAGAACCCGGCACTGTTGAGGAAAGTATTGGATTTTGCGTTCTGCGAAATGAAGCTAAAGCCTATGACCATGACGCAGATATACCAGGCATGGCGAAACAGCCAAAAAGATTTTAATGACGGTGCATTAACCAGGATTTTTCCTGATATGCCCGATGCTTCTTTTTTTGGAAAAGAAGTTCCTGTAAGTTTCGCCAGAAAAGTAAAAGACGCGCTTAAGGAGTTTATTGATTACGAGACAGAAACGCCTTTTAAAGAGCTGCAATCAACCGGGTTAAAAAGAACGATGAAAACCTTTGCCAGGCAATTACGCGGAGTAACGCGATGAAGGTCCTATTTTATTCTTATCCCTGGGCATTTCAGAAAATAGGCGGAGGAGAGATCCAACTCTTAAAGACAAAGGAGTCTTTAGAAAAGAGAG
>JAQUOR010000180.1 GCA_028717025.1 Candidatus Omnitrophota bacterium
GTGTATCCTGCTTCCGTGGCGGTAAAAGAAAAAAAAGTGAACCGGGCAATAGTTATCTGTTATACCGGCATAGGCAGTTGCATCGTCGCAAATAAAGTAAAAGGTATCCGCGCCGCGCTTGTTTCAAACATAGCAGCAGCAGCGCTGACCAGAAGACACAACGACAGTAATGTTTTGGTTTTGGCAACGCAGGCTTTAAAAACCGATTACGCAAAGAAAATAGTTCTTACCTGGCTTAAAACAGAATTCGAAGGCGGCAGGCACTTGCGGCGGATAAATAAGATACGCGACATCGAAGAGCGCGAGAACACGAATTAACACGAATTGATACACGAATGCCCACGAATATAAGAACAAATTTCCATGAATGGGTTAATAGAGGTTAAAAAAAGGTTAATAATGGTTAACAATAGTTGCAAAGAGAATAGTTTCCAGAACCCAATCTACAAACAATTAAAATCTTAACTGCAACTGTTATTAACCAACGTACGTTTTATATCGAATTATTAACCGTTATTAACTATTGTTAACTATATGAAATTCGTGGTAATTAGTCCCAAATTTGTGGTAATTCGCGCTTAAACAGAAAGGAAGGGTAAAATGTTTGACGAGTTAAAACGTATTGATTCTTCTGTGTATGAAAGCATGATGAAAGAGTTAACGCGTCAGCGCCAGCACCTTGAGCTGATTGCCAGCGAAAACTTTGCATCCTTAGCGGTCATGGAAGCGCAGGGAACTGTGCTTACCAATAAGTACGCCGAAGGATATCCAAAGGCGCGCTGGTACGGCGGCTGCGAATGGGTTGATGAAGTAGAAGAGCTCGCACGCGAGCGGGTAAAAAAGCTTTTTGGCGTAGAGTATGCCAATGTCCAGCCTCATTCGGGAACACAGGCGAATATGGCAGTGATGATGGCAGTGCTTGAGGCAAAAGACACCATTCTTGCGATGGACCTTGCCTGCGGAGGACATCTCTCGCACGGACACCCGCTTAATTTCAGCGGAAAATTTTATACCATAGTTCCTTACGGCGTCAATAAGAACACCGAATGTCTTGATTACGAAGAGATAGAATTTTTGGCCAAGCAGCACAAGCCGAAAATGATCATTGCCGGAGCAAGCGCCTACCCGCGTATCATCGATTTCAAGAAATTCAGGGAAATCGCCGATAAAGTGGGAGCGTATCTTTTAGTGGATATGGCGCATTTTGCAGGTTTGGTTGCGGCCAAAATTTATCCAAACCCCTGCGAATACGCGGAGTTTGTCACCAGTACCACGCATAAAACCTTGCGTGGCCCGCGTTCAGGATTTATCCTGGCACGTAAAGAGTTCGGTAAAAAGATCGATACCGCAGTTTTTCCCGGCACGCAAGGCGGCCCCTTAATGCACGTAATCGCCGCTAAAGCCGTTGCTTTTGGTCTGGCGCTAAAACATGATTTCGTTCAGTACCAGAAACAGGTAGTGGCAAACGCCCATACGTTTGCCCAATGCATGGAAGAAAAAGGTTACCGTATTGTCAGTAAAGGTACCGATACACATCTTTTCTTGGTCGATTTAACCGCAAAGAACATCACCGGTAAACAGGCTACGGCCACTTTAGGAGAGGTTAACATTACCGTGAATAAAAACCTTATTCCTTTTGATCCCAAGCCGCCGGCGGTGGCAAGCGGTATACGCATAGGAACTCCCGCAATAACCACGCGCGGCATGAAAGAAGAGGATATGCGTTTAGTTTCCACATTTATCGACGAAGCGCTTAAAAGCAAAGACCCTGCAGAACTTGCGAGGATAAAAGAGGGAGTTGTTGCATTAACGGATAAGTTTCCTTTGTATCCGGAGCTTGGATAAAGAACGATGGCAAAAAAACTTAAACGGCCCAGCTGGGATGAATATTTTATGAAGGCAGCGCATCTGGTAAGTGAGCGTTCAAGCTGCCTGCGGCGTAATGTCGGCGCTGTTTTAGTTAAAGAAAAACAAATCCTTGCTACCGGCTACAATGGCGCGCCCAGCGGTATTGCCCATTGTGAGATTACCGGGTGTCTTCGGGAAAAACTCAATGTCCCTTCGGGCCAGCGTCATGAGCTTTGCCGCGGCCTGCATGCGGAGCAAAACGTTATATTGCAGGCTGCCCGTCACGGAGTTTCGGTAAAAGACAGCATTCTGTATATTACTCACACACCATGCATTATTTGTGCTAAAATGATCATAAATGCCGGAATAAAAGAAGTGATCATTTGTGGCGATTATCCTGATAAAATGGCGCTCGATTTCCTGAGGGAAGCGAAAATCAAACTGAGAAGAGTAGCTGCTCCAGGTTCCAGGATGCAGGCCGCAGGCTAGTTTTTTATTTTTTAGTCTTGCAGCTTGAAGCATGCAGTTTGTAGCATATATGCAAAAAATCTATGAAATGCCCTTTCTGCAACCATAACGAAGATAAGGTAATTGATTCCCGCGAAACAGGGGAAGGCGCCGCGATTCGCAGGCGCCGCGAATGCTTGAATTGCGCAAAACGTTTTACCACCTACGAGTACGTCGAAAAGACGCCGCTGATGGTAATTAAGAAAGACGGCCGCAGGGAGCCTTTCAGCCGCCAGAAGATTCTTTCAGGTTTAGTCAAGGCATGCGAGAAGAGGCCGGTGAGCATGGAGAATCTGGAGAAACTGGTCGTCGAAGTTGAGGCTGAGCTTCAGAAGAAATTCGAGCAGGAAGTTGAATCGAGATATGTAGGAGAGATGGTAATAGACAAGCTTTCGAAAGTGGATGATGTAGCCTATGTCCGTTTTGCCTCGGTTTACCGGCAATTTAAAGATATAAATCAATTCATGCGGGAACTGCGGGATGTTTTGGGTAAACGCATCAGTAATGCCCACCGCCGCTAAGAACATCCCGCATGCAAACTAAAGTTCTCTGCGGGATCCCTGCCTCGCCGGTAGGCAGGCCGCCGAATATAATGCAGGCGGGACGAATTTCCGCGAATAGATTAGCGGTCATTCGCGTCTCTCGCATTAGCGTAAATTAGCGTATTTATGATTGAAGTAGAATTAGCGCGCATCATCATTGACGAAGGCAAGAAAGAGCAGGTGATCGTCCTCAAAGAAAAAAAAGGCACACGCATGCTGCCTATTGTTATCGGCATGCCCGAAGCTTCAGCCATACGCATGCATTTAAGCAGAACGGTCCCGAGCCGGCCGTTAACGCATGATTTGATGTCTTCCTTGATTGAGGCTTTTGACGTTACCTTAGAAAAGGTAGTTATCGATAAACTGGTTGACAGCACTTTTCACGCTAAATTACATTTAAAATCAAAACATAACGGTTTAAAAGTGCTCGATGCCCGCCCGTCCGATAGTATTGCTTTGGCGGTGAGGACAAAGTCTCCCATATTCCTTGAAGAGCGAATATTACACGCATTATCCCGGGAAGCTTAGCCAAAAAATGTGTTCGAAAAAGACATCTTTTGCTCTTCGGGTCTACGCCAAAATTTCTAAAGTAAATTTTTGGTAACGTCGAGCTATACCGGAAAAACCTATTTTTTCGGTTACGCCAATTTCGTATTCATGCCGTCTTCATTGTGTAATCATGAAACTCACCAATTATTTAAAAAAAATACCTTACTATTCCCTGATTTCTAAGATAGCCCGCCGCCGCGATATCGATGTCTGGTTGGTGGGAGGCTTTTTGCGTGATGTCTGCCTGGCCAGGGAAAAAGATCTCTTTGATACTTCGACTACGCTCAGTATGAAGCCTCAACGAAGCCGAAATGTTGATTTTGATTTCTGCGTAGAAAAAGACGTCTTAAAAGTAGTCAAAGATTTCAGTTCCCGTACTTCTTCGAAATTTATCGTGCTTGACGAAGAGCAGGGTAGCTACCGCGTGATCATAAAAAAATCAGGCAGCGTCTATACGTACGATTTCACGCTTATGCGCGGGGCCACTATCCATGAGGACCTTTCCCTGCGGGATTTCTCGATCAACACGCTCGCGCTCAATCTTAATGAGCGCGCAAGCGCGCTCATCGATTACTTCGGCGCGCAAGCCGATTTAAAAAAGAAATTGATACGGGTAGTCAGAGAAGAAGTTTTACCGCAGGACCCTTTGCGTATCTTGCGAGGTTTTTCCTTTATGGTCAATTATGACTTTCGCATTGAGGCAAAGACGCAGGCTTTGATGACAAAGTACAAAAAACTGCTTAAAAACGTCTCCGGAGAGCGTATCAACGAAGAACTTTTTAAGATATTTGCCTCTACCCATTCCTAAGATCGGAAGA
>JAQUOR010000181.1 GCA_028717025.1 Candidatus Omnitrophota bacterium
CCAAGGAGATGTTTGGGAATATGAAAGTCAGCATAGAAGGAAATAACATAGTGTATGAAACAGGCGGCAGAAAATTTTTCCTTGATACAGAGGACATGATGCCTGGTGTGGAAGCGACCATCGAAGGAACAACGCTGATTTTCGAAAAGGACAATAACAAGAAATGTATAATAAATATCAATCAGTTTCAGGATTCTCCTGAAGTGTTGCAGGAGTTAAAAATCGTAAATCCTGTTTTTTTAGAAAAATATGGCAATATTTTACTCGGTGTTACCTATTTAGAGAAATAAAGAGATAGAGAGGTGTTTATTGTGATGCGTAGCAGACAGCGCGACATGCAGAGAAAAATTAGATTCGCAGGGAGCGTAGGGCAGTATTGCCTGTTTGCTGTTGTTTTTATTCTTTCATTCTCTTTATGCCTTTTTGCCTTTGCAATAGAGCTTGAATCTTTTCTTCCTCAGCGTACTGAGGTAATAGAGAAAGGCCAGAGGACCGTCACCGCTACCGAAGCTATTACTATTTCCCGATATCGTTCAGAGCTTACACAAAAGCAAATTATGGGTTTTTATGAGCAAGAATTGGCGAAGAGGGGGTGGAAAAAATTTCAGCCCCCTGCGGGCGATGAAAAGCGCTATAAAGACATGCTTGTGTATGTTAAAGATGGAATAAATACCTTTACTGTGGTTATTGCACCGCCTTTGACAAAAGGAAAAATATCCTACAATGTTATGATCGCGGAACCTACAAAAATAGTTGTTTTACAGGAAGTTTTTAAACCGCCTCGCCAACTTGATTTTATGCCGGTGCCTGCGGCAGTGACCGAGTTTGTGTATAATACCTATTATCCCTCGATGATCGGATTAGGCTATCTTACCCATAACTCTGTTGATGCGGTGAGCAATTTTTATCTGTTGAACATGTCAAAATTCGGATGGAGCCTGATAGGCCAGACTCCTCAAGAGGGGATGTATAATTTATCGCAATGGATAAAAATCGTTGATCCTTTTACGAAAGCCGTGCCGAATTTGGAAGCAATAGGTTTTGTGGATTTAGTGCCGCCGCTTGCAGTAAGGGGTAAAACCTTAAGCTTTGCGCAAGGGAAAAAAAGCTGCACAATAACCATATATAGGTTTGACGATATCGTCGAGAAGGCTGTAGGGACACGCTTTGACATGGGTTTTATGGCAGAACACGGGAGGACGCTCATTTGCGTGTATTATTTCTATGATGAAAAAAAGTAAAGCACAAACAGCGCTCGTGTACGCAGCGCTCATCGTTTTTGTCGCGGCCGCGCTTATCGCCATGTTCGGCTATATCCAGCAGAAGGTCCAGGGAGTTTATAAGCAGTCCGGAGACACGATTGGCGAAGGCGAAGTGCTCAACTAGTTTATACTGAAAAACCAGTATAAACTATGCTTGCACCGATTAACAGGAGTGAACAAACCATGGCTGTAAAGAACAAGAAATATTTATTTTGTGTCATAGTTTTAGCCCTTTTGATGTTGAGTGTGTCAGGCAGCGGTATTGTTTTTGCGCATACTCTGCCGCTTAATCTTATGCCTATGGGTACGGAATTAGCCGAGCAGAAAGAAGAGACGCAGGAAAACTGTCTTATTAGTAAGTATCAATTCCGTTCCCAGAGTTCCAAGGAAAGTATTATGGAGTTTTACCGGAAGATGTTTACCAACCAGGGATTTCAGGAAGTCGAGGCAACCCCTCCCCTTAAAGCTTCTTTAAAGTTTACGTATTTTTTTACCAAAGAGAATCAAATGATATTAGTAAGTTTTTCAAACAAGGTAGAGGAAGGCACAACTACGTATTATGTACACGTACACGAAGTCGGGCCTATTACAGGAGCCCGATAGAGTACGTGTTTTAGACAGTTGCGTTTTATTGGAAAAGTAGAGAGCAAATTCCCTTTACAGGCAATAAGAAATTATTGCTTTTCGTTGTTCCCACCGCTCTCTACTTTTTCTTTTTTTCAGTTCTTTCCAGGTTTGTAGTAAAGGGAAAGAACTTGATTACGCAGATTCCCGCCACCTTAATCCCTGCTTCCGGTACGCATGTGTATCTAATCCGCATATTCAGAAACTTTCCTTTGATCGAATACCATAATGCCTTACCATGCGTGTCGGCAAAACGATGCGGTATCTTCGCATTTTTGAGCAGAAGGTGCTGCGCTTCTGCCGCACGTGGTAGCGCGTAACCGAAGGTTAATAGCCAATAATAGGGATAAATTCATTTCATCCTTTACAAAAGAGATACGGTAGTTTACAATATAATATATACAAAATTCTGTAATAGTACGATTCTAAGAAAATAAATCTTTATGGAACCTTCTGCTATTCACCTTAATTCCGGACCGGTCTTTTTCGCATATTTTCTTTTACTCCTCTCGTTCGGTTTCATTGCCTTCTACGGCGCCAGCACCCTGCTTAAAAAATGGGATGAAGCGCAACAGAAAAAAGCACAAAAAACCGCCGCTCAATTTGAGGAAATGTTCATCTTCGTAAGAAGAAAGGTGCTCATTTACCTCTATATCATTGTTCCTATGACCGTTGGCTCTTTGGCTTTTATCCTGTCGCGTCAACTCTGGGTTACTCTGCTTGCGCTGGTGATAGGTGCGCTTATCCCGCTGTGGGTGGTCAATATAATGGACAGGCGCAGACGCAAGAAGTTTGTCGTACAACTCGTTGACGGGTTGATGATTATGAATAGCTGTCTTAAAGGGGGTTTAACGCTGGTACAGTCCTTTGAAGTGCTGGCAGATGAAATGACCGCACCAATAGGGCAGGAAATTTCTCTCTTAAACCGTGAAATTAAAGTGGGTGTACCGCTGGAAGAAGCCCTGATGCGGCTCGACAAGAGAATGCCTTCGGAAGAAATGACGCTTGTTTCATCCGCAATACTGGTTGCGCGCGAAACAGGCGGCGATTTAACCAAAGTCTTTTCCCGCCTGGTTGAAACAATACGCGATAGAATCAAATTAAAAGAGCTCGTAACGACATTGACGCTTCAAGCGCGCCTGCAATCGATAATCATATCGTTGCTTGGTCCCGTCTTTTTTGTGGTAGTGCGTAAGATCCGTCCCGACCATTTCGACATTATGTGGAGCAGCGAATTGGGCAGGTTGCTGCTTCTGATTGCGCTCATCCTGCAGATATTAGGTATTGTTTTGATAATCGTATTCGGAAAGGTGGAGATCTGATGACGCCGCTGTTTTATGTCGCTATTTTTCTTTTAGGCGCGGGGTTTGTCCTGTTTTTTATCGGATTATTCCCCAGACCGGCAGCCACCATGTCGGTATTCGCGAAAGAGGTAAAGCGGGAAACCTCGTCATTCTCTACGATTTTTAAACCCTTCGTACCTTTTAATAAACGCCTGGTCAAGACGTTGCGTCTGGAAAAAGGCCTAAAAGATAAGATTTACCTTGCAAAATGGAAGGTTTCCCCGGAAGAGTTTCTTACGGGAAAAATGCTTTTGACGGTAGCTGTGTTTGCGCTGCTTTTTATCGTTATAGGTGTAAAAAATATCTGGTGGCTCATAGGCGCGACTCTATTGGGGTTCGCGTTGCCCGATATCATGCTTAATTCCCGCGTAAACAAGAGGAAATATTCAATAGTAAGGATATTGCCGGAAACGATTGATTTGTTAGGGTTGTGTGTCGGCGCGGGCTTAGACTTTATGGCCGCGGTACGCTGGGTTGTCGATAAAGTAAAGATCAACCCGATGATAGAAGAATTGATGGTAGTGTTAAAAGAAATCAACGTGGGTAAGCCCCGCGTGGAAGCGTTACGCGATATGTCCAGGCGCTTGAACATTCCGGACGTTACCTCTTTTGTGCGCACCCTGGTACAGGCAGATAGGATGGGTACCCCTGTTGAGGAAGCTTTCAGGATCCTTTCTGAAGATACCAGGATGAGGAGGTTTCATCGGGGTGAACGTCAGGCCATGAAAGCGCCCTTAAAGATGCTTATTCCGCTTATTTTCTGCATATTGCCCGTTATCCTTATCATTGTTGCCGGTCCCATTATTATCAAATTTACCCAGGAAGGGGTTTTTACCGGTTTAAGATAAGGTTCTTTTTGCAGCCTACGTTTAAGCGTTCCTTTCAGAAATTCTCTTCTACTTCAACCTACTGCAGAATAAAATATCGTATTTTGCTTATCCTTTTTGGCGGCAGCCCTATAGCTTCCTTTGTCAGGGTTCATCTTTTAGACCAAGCCCAAGTAGGAGCAACGAA
>JAQUOR010000182.1 GCA_028717025.1 Candidatus Omnitrophota bacterium
TTAATGATATTTTATAGCAATCGCAATCAAATACAAAAAAATTTTTTCCAAGATTTTAATAAGGTGGGATGAGCAGGGAAAGACTATGAAAAAAATTACCCCGCCTCTTTTCGTCGGGGTCTCTTATTTAAATAGTTTAATGGGAACGACAAACGATTAGACCGGTTTTCTGTCCATGAGGGCTTTACCTAATGTAGCGGAATCGATATATTCAATCTGCGTGCCAAGCGGAATACCGATAGCAATGCGGTAAATTTTTACCTTATAAGGCGATAATTTCTGGATTAAAAACTGCGCGGTCAATTCTCCGTCATTATCCGGATCGGTAGAAATTATCACTTCTTTTATCTGGTTACTTGCGATACGCCGAAGCAATTTTCCAATGTTTAAGTCCTCGATGCCATCCAGAGGAGAAATCGAACCTAAAAGAACGTAATAAAGCCCGTTATACTGGGATGTTTTCTCTATGGCCATGATATCCTTGGGCTCTTCTACGATGCAAAGAACGTCTTTTTCCCTCTTCGGGCTGCTGCACAAGGAACAAATTTCTTCGGTTGAAAAATTGTTGCACAAAGCGCAGGGCTTAATGAATTTTTGCACGTCCTCTATCCGGCGCGCAAGCTCGCTTACTTCCTTGGGCTGCATTTTTAAGATATAAAATGCCATGCGCTCGGCGCTGCGCCTGCCCACACCCGGAAATTGCGATAGACTTTCGATCAAGTCGTGAAAAATTTTTGGAAAACCCATAGCAAACGCGAATTGCCGCTAATTAGGGACGAATGACCCCGAATATTGAAACCACGAATTTACACAAATTACAAAACACGAACAAACACAGGTATGACCACCTCTATTCTGAATCCGTATGGTAGCTGCCGCCAAAAGTGTCAAGAAGGTCGTTCATGAAATCTTTATCCCCGCTACCGGACTCTTTCGCCTGGGTGTTTGCCTGAAGATTTCCCGATTGCCCTTCTGTCTTAGAACCGTTTTGCAAGGGGCTCTGCGCATCGTCAGTCAAAATAAACTTTACTCCAACCTGCTTGTTCATGAATTTAGAAATTATTTCTTCGATAAATTTGACATTCTTATTGCTCTCGACAATCTCTTTATGAAAATAATTTCGTTTCGCGAAGGCAATTTTAATCATACTGCCCGCCGAAGCAAACGGCTTTGCCAAAGAAAGATGCGATGCGATGGCAGCCCGTTTTTTTTGCATATCGGAAATAATCACCTGCCATTTCGCTTTGAGTTCCCCGAGCAGTATATTGTCCTCAACCTCTTCCTGAAGGTTTACGCCATCATCGATATCAATGGGATCGTCATTGTTCTGTAAATCTTTTAACTGCAGGTCAACCTCTTGTTTCATTCTTTGCAGGGTCGAAGCTTCATTTTTTACCTCAGGCTCTTTTAGGGCCCGGGGGTTCTTCGCCGATGAAGTTTTAGTCTGATACGTTACCGCAGGTACAGGCTCTTGCGAAACATCGTAAGAAAATTTGACCAGGGCCAATTCCAGAGGAATTCGCACAGTATTTAATCTGTGCGATAATTCTTTAGCTTCGATGAGCAGATCTAAAATTTTTAGAACTTGCGATGTAGCGATAGAGGGAGCGATTTTAAAAATGACGTCTTTGCTGCGCGGCGATATGTCGCTAAGGTCATTAAAAGTCTTTATGCTCACTTTTGCCAAAAGTACGTTACGCACATGTTCTATTAATGCGGTGATAAAGGTACCTAAATCTTTTCCGCCTTTTACCATTCTGTCTATCAGATCAAGCGCCTGCGGTAGATCTTTTTCAACGATATATTGCAGAGCGGTATTCAGGCTCTCTTCATCGACGATCCCTAAAAATGAAAAAACCTCTTCAAGCGATCCTTTTTCCAGTATAACCGGGACAAGCTGATCCAAGAGGGATTCCGCATCCCTGATACTCCCGTCTGCCGCACGCGAAACTGCATAAAGAAGGCTGTCTTCGATATGTAAGCTTTCGGCTTTTGCAATCACCTTAAGTTTCTCCGCGATTTTCTCCAACGACACAAGATTAAAAGAAAACCTCTGACAACGGGAAAGAATTGTCGGCAATACCTTCTGGGGGTGAGTCGTTGCGAAGATAAACTTTACGTGCGATGGCGGCTCTTCCAGGGTTTTTAAAAGAGCATTAAAAGCATCCTGGGAAAGCATATGCACTTCATCGATGATATAAATCTTATAGCGGGAATATGTCGGGGATAATTTGACATTCTCCCGTAATACCCGTATCTCTTCGATGCCCCTGTTGGAGGCGCCGTCGATTTCGATAACGTCCATGGGGGTGCCTTTGGCGATTTCAAGGCAACTGGTGCATTTACCGCAGGGGCTTATGGTCGGGCCTTCAAAACAATTAAGCGATCTCGCGAAAATACGAGCCAGCGAGGTTTTACCTACTCCGCGCGGACCGCTAAAGATATAGGCATGATGCACGTGTTTCTTGAGGATAGCGTTTTTTAAAGGAGTGACAACGTGTTCCTGCCCGATAACGTCATTAAAGATTTGCGGCCGATATTTTAAGGCGAATGCGCGATATTCCATTATAAACGCGGTGATTTCATTTTTGTCTCTAGGATGTTTACGAGTATCTCTCTGTCCAGATTTTTTTCATCGCCGATCGCGGTTTCAAACTTTACGATTCTTTCTTTCTTTTCCAGATAATTACCGATGTCCGCGGCGATCCTAAGCGCATCTTCGAGGATGCCGTGTACCCGGAAAAGATCGTCCAGCGTCAGCTTCTTGGTCTCGCATTCCTCCAGAATACCTTCCAGCCTTTTAAATTCTGCAAGCCATTCCTGAAAACTCTCTTCCATGCCGGTATAGCTTTCAGCGTCGCCTATGATCCATAAACGCAAATAGTGGATATCTTCCGACGACAATGGCTCCCGCCTTTTTAACTTCTGAACCGTATCCTTAATTTTTACGGAAGTAATGTTTTGCGCTTCTTCGCGCGCGGCATCTTTGGTTTCGCTGAGCAACCCCGCTACCAGCATAAATTTTTCTGCCGTCATATTGCTCTGGGCATTTTTCATATGGCGCGAAATATCTTTTAAAAAAATCATTCTGGCCTCCTCTGCTCCCCTAAGCCCTTTACCACGAGACAATAACACACTCCGTCACGCATGGAGCATAAACGGTTTATCGATGGCGCTAAAAAGCATGCACGACGTCTTGATCCGTATTGTTTTCCTGCGCGTCGACGTAAGTTTCGTTGCTCTGCAATACGATTGACGTATCATCTATGGAAACATATCCTGTCTCTCTTCCAGACTCTTTTCTAAGTTCATTTAAGAAAACGGGATTTATCGGCTCTCTTGTTTTTTTAAGCATTTTTACCTCTTCGAACGCCTGGTCGTACTTCTTATCGAAAAAGTAATACACCGCCAGACGGTAGTGTTTGGCGACAAACGAACCGGGCATCAGCTCCACTTCCTTATCAAGATCAAGAAGCGCATCGTAATAATTCCTCCGGCTTAAATAAGCCATGGCCCGGTTGTGATGCGCATTAACAAAATCGGGGTCCAGCTCTATTGCTTTGGTAAAACAGGGAACGGCTTTCGCATAATCTTCTTTTTGCATATAGGCAAGACCGATATTATTATACGCATGCGGTTGCCGGGAATCTATTTCAACTATTTTTTGATATTGTTCAAGCGCACGGTCAAGGTTGCCTTTCTGCATATAGAGTTCTCCGCTCCCATAATACGCAAGAAGACACACCGGGTCATATTCTATCGCGGCGCGATAATCAGAAAGCGCCTGATCGATATGTTTTTTCCGTTCATGGGCCCTTCCGCGCTTATAATACACAAGAGCGTATTCTTTTTTCGGTTTTCCTTGTTCTATATAGCCTATGGCGCGATCGTATTCTCGTATAGCCTCATCAAGCCTGTCCGTCAGAAGACACTGGTTCCCGGCTCGTATGATATTCTCTATTTCCTCTTCCGGGATGCCAACTTTACCTGAACAAAAGTTACCGGTCGCCAGAATGTAAATGCTAAAGACAATCAACAAACGAGAATTAAAGTGCATATGCCAACATTCTAGAAGGGTTCGCGTCCACAATTACGCTAATTGTGGGCTAAAAACATTTCTTTAATTCTTCATTCCGATCGTCAGCAATCAACTTTTTCCTCTTGCATATCTCTAAAATCGGTACGCACTCAAATGCTGAGCCACGGGCGATTCGAAAAAAATTTATTCTATCTCCCTTATG
>JAQUOR010000183.1 GCA_028717025.1 Candidatus Omnitrophota bacterium
AAACTCCTTTTGGCCGCCTTTCCATTGACGAGCCTCTGGGAAAGCTTTTGTTAGAAAAAGCCGTGCACATAAAAGCGGATTTAATAGCGCATCAATTCGAGCACTCGATAGAGGTAGAATTGCCCATTCTTTATCATTTCCTGGGTAATTTTCAATTTGTGCCTATTGCCTGTCAGGTATCGACGCTTGCGATATATCGCAGTGTTGCCTTGGAAATTTACGAGGCGATAAAAGGCTTTAAGGAAGATGTGTTATTGATCGCTTCAAGCGATATGACTCACTATGAACCGGAGCAGGCCGCCCGCAGAAAGGATCGTTCTGCAATGGAGGCAATCGTGAGCTTGGATGAGGAAGATCTGGTAAAACGGGTGCGTAAAGACGATATTACCATGTGTGGGGTTGCCCCGGTTGCAATTTTGCTTTCTTGTGTTAAACTCTTGGGAGCAAAGAAAGCGCAGGTCGCGATGTATCAGACAAGCGGCGATGCAAGCGGTGATTATTCCTCCGTAGTGGGGTATGCCGGAATAATCGTCAGTTAAAATGCGATAAGCGGAGAAAAAGATGAGTGAAGAAATTAAAAAAAAGGTAGATGACGCCTGGAAAAACCAGGTCGATAAAGAAAAAGAACAGGCGCATGCAGCGACGCAGCCGTATCATGAACCGACGTTCAGCATATTTCTTTCATCGCTGAGCATGCAGGCAATGATTGCGACAGGAAAACTTGAAAATCCCCTGACCCAGAAAGCAGAAAAAAATTTAGAGCAGGCGCGTTTTCTCATTGATACGCTGGGGATCATTAAAGAAAAAACAAAAAATAATCTAACGGCGGAAGAAGAAAAGTTATTGGATGAAGCATTATACAGTTTACGGATGATATACGTGGAGGAGAAAGGAAAATGATAAACGAAGAGTTTTTAAAAATACTTGCCTGTCCCTTGTGTAAAGCAGATGTGGTTATGAAGGATGAAAAAATAGTCTGCACGAAGTGCAGCCGAAAATACCCCATTAAAGACGGTATACCTATTATGCTTATCGAGGAGGCCCAGTTAGATGAAAAAAAAGAAAGATAAGGTATTGGTCATTCATGGTCCTAATCTGCAACTTTTAGGAAAGCGTGAACCGGGCATCTACGGCACAATGACGCTTGAAGCGATAAACAAGGAACTTTGTGCGTACGCATCTAAGAAGGGGCTTGCGATAGAGATCGTTCAGTCGAACTCAGAAGGCGATATCGTAGAGAAAATAGCTGCAACGCGCTGTAATTTTTTGATCATCAATCCGGCTGCGTATACTCATACCTCTGTAGCGATCAGAGATGCGATTGCCGGCGTCAATATTCCTGCCATCGAGGTCCATCTTTCCAATATCCACAAACGGGAGCAATTCCGTAAGAAATCCCTCATCTCAGACATTGCGCTCGGGGTTATCACCGGTTTAGGAAGCTTAGGGTACGTGCTTGCCTTAGAAGCAGCGCATGAATTTTTAAAAAAATCTTCCCAAAAGTCGTGAAAGAGACTTTACGCAAGTGTTTCAAAAAAATAAAAGATTTACATTGTGACGCGCTTTTAGTCTCAAATCCCTCCAATATTCTTTATCTGACGGGTTTCAGCCGTCACGCGGACGGTTATCTTTTGCTTACGCGTGAAGGCGGAGTTTTTTATTTTACCAATTTTTTATATGCTGCCCAGGCGCGTGGACTTGACATCTGGAAAGTGCTGGTTTCCCGCGGTAGTATCTTTGCGCTTATGAGCGAGCAGATAAAAAAACTAGGGTTTACGCGAGTTGGTTTTGAGGCAAAACATCTTCCTTTTTTAGAATACGAGAAGCTCAAAGAACATCTCAACGCTGCGGCAGTCGATTTTTCGCAAACCATTGACGTGATAGAAGAGATCCGGTCCGTTAAAAACAGAACTGAAATAGCCCTTATACGGGAATCAACGCTGATAAGCAAGGAAGCCTTTGACTATGCGGGCCAGATATGCCGGACCGTTAGGACCGAGAAGCAATTAAGTATTGAAATCGAAAAGTTTTTAAGGCTTAAAGGAGATAATGAGATCGCGTTTCCTACCATCGTCGCCGGGGGGAAAAACAGTGCCTATCCGCATCACGAACCAAAAGCGGACGAACTTTATAAAAATTTTTTCCTAATCGATTTGGGCTCAAGGTATTGTGAATATTGCACTGACTTGACAAGGGTATTTTTTGAAGGTAAAATATCCCCTTTCGCCAGAAAAATTTACGATATTGTATTGAAAGCTCAGGAGTTGGCGATTAAGACGATAAAAGCCGGCGTATCCTGCCGGCAAGTCGACGGGGCAGCCCGGCGGTTCATTGAAGAAAAAGGCTACGCAAAACATTTCGGCCATGGTCTTGGGCACGGAGTGGGCATCGATGTCCATGAACTGCCTTATCTTAATCCAAGGAACGAACAAATTTTGCAGGAAGGAATGATTGTGACGATAGAGCCCGCAATCTACCTTGAGGGCAAATTGGGCGTCAGAATAGAAGACGTGGTTTTGGTTGGTTCCCGTGGGTGCACAGTTTTAAGCGCGTAGTCTTTTCTGACACGTACCAGGCGGAACAAACGTCCCATCAAGAGAGAAGTACGAGCCGTTATAAGACTTTAAAAGGGAATTTTCTTGGAGGAGGGCTTATGGAATTGGAAAAATTAAAAGAGTTTATTGAATTTATGAACGCGAACAGCCTTTGCGAACTTGAGGTCGAAGAAGAAGGTAAACGTATCAGATTGAAGAAATTTTCTGCGGAGCAGCCGGTAGTCATTTCTCACGCAGGCCCTGCTCCGGCGGCTTTGGTAAAGGAAGAAAAAAGGGAAGGCGTACTTGAAATAAAATCGCCGATGGTAGGAACATTTTATCGTGCACCGTCTCCCGGGGCAAAACCATACGCAGAAGCAGGGGATATTGTAAAACCCGGCGATGTCGTGTGTATCATTGAAGCGATGAAACTGATGAATGAGATTAAATCCGAAGTCGGAGGAAAAATCGTACAGGTACTTGTTGAAAACGGGGAACCGGTAGAATTCGGACGCACACTTTTTCTGATAGAGCCCCTCTAACTATAAACACACCAAATACGAAAACCATATGTTTTCAAAAATTCTTATCGCTAACCGCGGTGAAATTGCCATACGTATAATTCGTGCCTGTAAAGAAATGGGCATCAAAACCGTTGCGGTCTATTCAGAAGCGGATAAAAATTCATTGCATGTCGAATTTGCCGATGAAGCTATTTGTATAGGGAAAGCACCCTCTTCCGAAAGCTACCTTAATATATCCAGTATTATCAGCGCAGCAGAAATAACCGATAGCGATGCGATACACCCCGGGTACGGTTTTCTGGCAGAAAATCCCTACTTTGCGGATGTGTGTGATTCCTGCGGCATCAGATTTATCGGTCCTACCGCAGAGAATATCCGTCTTATGGGAGATAAAATCAAAGCAAAAGAGACAATGCAGAAAGCAGGCTTGCCGCTTATTCCCGGTAGCAAAGGAGGGATCAAATCGAAAGAAGATGTTTTGCAGACTGCAAAAAAAATAGGATATCCGGTAATTCTTAAAGCCAAAGCAGGCGGCGGAGGCAGAGGCATGCGCATTTGTCATAGCGACGTGCGTCTGGTCAGCGCGCTTTTAACCGCCCAGGCGGAAGCTGAGGTTGCTTTTGGAGATTCCGAAGTGTATATGGAAAAATTTATAGAAGAGCCCCGGCATATCGAAGTGCAAATTGTCGCTGACAACTATGGAAACGCAATATACCTGGGAGAACGCGATTGCAGTATTCAGAGGAGGCATCAGAAAGTTATCGAGGAAACACCTTCGCCGGTTGTCGATGCCCGCCTGCGCAAAAAATTAGGGGAACTGACGATAAAAGGCATAAAATCCATGAACTACCGGGGCGTGGGCACGGTGGAATTTCTTTTAAGTGAAAAAGGGATTTTTTATTTTATGGAAATGAACACACGGATACAGGTTGAGCATCCGATAACCGAGCAAGTCACGGGCATTGACCTTGTCAAGCTGCAGCTTCTTATCGCCGCAGGCGAAAGGCTTACCCTAAAACAGGATGCCATACATTTTAAAGGTGCCGCGATTGAATGCCGTATTAATGCAGAAGATCCCGATAACGGTTTTCTGCCCTGCCCGGGAAACATAGAATTCTGTTATTTACCCGGAGGTAAAGATATCAGGGTCGATACCCACATTTATTCC
>JAQUOR010000184.1 GCA_028717025.1 Candidatus Omnitrophota bacterium
CCCATTTACGTTCGACTTTGTTAAAAAATTGCGTTTTTTTCACTTCTTTTCCTCCGGTTATATTAGATAGTCTAAACAAGTAGAATTCGTCTTTTATACCATATTCTATAAAATTGTCAATATCTATTAAGGGCCTTGGGGTTAACCCTTTAAAATAGAGAGGGCTTCTTTTAGCTTAAACTTACCGTCATACAAGGCTTTTCCGCAAATACAGCCCCACACAAAAGGCAATTTTTCCTTAAGGTTCTTAAGGTCTTCCAGGCTCGACACCCCCCCTGATGCAATGAAATTAATACTTTTAAACCGCGAAAAGTCCGAAAGAGCAGCGAGATTTACACCTGACAAAGTGCCGTCCCTTGATATATCGGTATATATTATCCATTTAATGCCCTTCGATATGATATTTTCTATGAAACTCATAGGTTCCAGCGCGCTTTTTTCTTTCCACCCCTTTGTTGCAAGCCTACCCTCTTTAACATCCACGCCTACGGCTATTTTTTTTACATCTATGCTCGCAGTTAAATTTTTAAGGAAATTATCGTCAAGGCTTTTAGTGCCTATGACTATCCTTTCTGCCCCTAAAGATACAAGCTTAACCGCAATATCTATACTGCGTATGCCGCCACCTACCTCAACTTTTATATCTACCTCATTAAGTATTCTTTCAACTATCTTTAGATTATCGGCTTCGCCCAATGCGGCAGATAAATCAACAATATGGAGCATGCTTGCACCTTCTTGTTTAAAGCTCTTTGCAACATCTAAGGGGCTATCGCTATAAACCGTTGAGCGCAAAGGATCGCCTTTCACAAAACGGACTACTTTGCCATCATATAAATCAATTGCCGGAATAATTACCATAAAATTGAATTATTTGGTTCGAAGTTAGAATCAAAATGAAAATTAACAAAATTTCAGAAAATTATCGAAAAGTTTAAGACCGATTTTCTGGCTTTTTTCCGGGTGAAACTGCACACCCCAGATATTCTTCTTACAGCAAGCTGAAGAAAAATTTATACCGTATTTTGTATCAGCTAATATAGCGGCTTTCTCAGCTATATCGCAATAATAAGAATGCGCAAAATAAAAATAACTTTCATTCGGTATCCCTTTGAACAAATTTTTACCGCTTTGTGAAACACGCTTCGCTAAATGCGCCTGATTCCACCCCATATGCGGAACAATTATTTTTTTTTCGTTAAACTTTCTTACTTTACCTTTTAATACTCCTAATCCTTTGATCCCGGGAGCCTCTTCGCTACCCTCAAGTAAAAGCTGCATACCCAAACATATACCGAGAAAAGGAATTCCTTCGTTTATTCTGTCAATTAATACATTAAAAATCTTTCTTTGCTTTAATTCTTTTACTGCCTGCTTGAAATTACCGACTCCGGGAAAGATTATTTTTTTTGCTTTCTTTATTATAGTAGGAGAATCTGTCACACGAAGAATTCTTCCCAGAAATTCTCCTGCTTTTTGAACGTTTCTTAAATTTCCCATTCCGTAATCAATTACTACTATCATATTTTCATACAGATAATCACAGATAAAAATCGCAGATGATCACAGATGATTTTATCGATAACTTAATCAATGATGCCTTTAGTAGAAGGGATGCCTTTTCTCCGAGGATCAATTTGTGTGGCTTGACGTAAGGCTATTCCTAATGCTTTAAATATAGGTTCTAAGGTGGTATGTAACATGGGATCTGTATTATTAAGAGTTACTTGTAAATTAGCGCCTAGATGCTTTGCAAATGCTTCAAAAAAATGCTTTGCATCATTAAGATCGTACCCCCCTTGAGATTGCGTAGCTTCTCCAAACTTACCTAAAATTGTAAATTTAAATAAATCTCTCCCACTTATGTCTAAAACTACATTCGCCACAACTTCTTCCATTGGAACCGAAAAAAACCCAAATCTTCCGATGCTTATTTTTTTATCCAATGCTTTTTTAAATGCCTGACCCAATACTATACCGACATCTTCATTCGTATGATGAATATCAACCTTTAAATCGCCCTTTGCCGCGATTTCTAAATCAAATACTCCATAAAAAGCGAATAATTCAAGCATATGATCAAGAAGACCTATGCCTGTACTTATTTTTGACTTACCTGCACCATCAATATTCAATTTCACAACAATGTCTGTTTCTGTTGTTTTTCTTGGAACAACCACCTTTCTTGTTTTTTTGCTCATTTGATTCTCCTTTTAATACATAGACAACCACAGACAACCGCAGATAAAATCATCTGTGATCATCTGTTTCGCTGTCTGTGATCATCTGTGTTTAGCGAAACTGTTCTCTTACGCTTTTACGCATAAAAAACCAAATAACAAATATCGCAAACCCTACGGCAAATAGTACCCCAAGACTTACGGAACCGATTAAGACAACCTGCATAAAAGATTTCATTGCTGCAAATGTTTCCGGGGAAATGTCCTTAGGTAAAGTATTAGAAGAAAAAGACATCTCCGCAAACTCAGAAGAACGCATTAGCATAGAAAAAGAAACAAAAATACTGTAAAGCAGCCCGATTACACAAAGAATAATTACAAGTTTCCTCGCCCATGATTTTAATTTAAGAATACCTATGCCTACGGCCAAAGTAGCAATGGTCATTGCCAACGCGTAAAGCAAATAAAAATTACCTGTGAATTGCTGCATAAAGACCGAATCTTTTTGCGAAAAAAGATCAGGCACAGCCCTCATGATAAGCAACAAAGGAAAACTCAGCAAACCGATAATACCCCCAATTGTATACCACCATCCAAATATAGTCACTCCGATTGATCTCTTTTCCAAGGTTAATCCTCCTTTTTGTCCGGTTAAAATACTTAGCTTGCGAGTCTCTTCTTCACGCTTTCAATATGTTTCTGCATTCCCTCTAAAGACGCAATTTTTTCCAAAACCGCTGCTTCTTCCTGCAAGGCTTTTTTTGTATAGCTTATTATATGAATTTCCTTTAAAAATTCTTTTGTGGAGAGCGATGAAAAAAACCGTGCGCTTCCTCCTGTAGGAAGCACGTGGCTTGGCCCGGCAGTATAATCTCCCAAGGCGGTTGGCGTATTTTCTCCTAAAAATATTGCTCCGGCATTTCTTATTTTACTTAGTATTTTTGACGGTTTTTTAGTAAAGATTTCAAGGTGTTCTGGCGCAATCTTATTTACTACCTCACACGCCTCTTCAAGGTATTTAACCCGCAGGGCGAAACCCGTTATTTTTTTCTTTCTTAATTCTTTTATAATTTTAGCCGAATTAGTGACCACTATACCCATGCCATTGTGGTGTTCTATCTGCGCTTCAAGGTCAGTCACTATATAATCTATATTAGCGCCGCGGGAAGCGACAATCACAACTTCTGAAGGCCCTGCCAACATATCTATATCAACCTTTCCAAACACTTGTCGTTTCGCCTCTGTAACAAATTCATTGCCCGGACCTACTATTTTATCAACCCGCTTTATGGTTTTTGTGCCGAAACTCATTGCGGCTATTGCCTGCGCTCCACCGACGCGGTAAATTTCTTTAATTTTTAAAAGCGATGCTACCGCGAGGATAAACGGGTTTACGCTTTTATCTTTTCTGGGAGGCGTTGTCAATACTATTTCTTTTACTCCGGCGACAAGAGCCGGTATAACCGACATATAAACAGTTGAAACAAGCGGGGCAGTTCCTGCGGGGACATACACTCCCACTCTTTCCAGGGGAATATACCTGTTTATAAGAGTTTTGCCGTTTGTTTCTTTTATGCGTTTAATATACTTCGGCGCTTCCTTTTTATAAAACTTGGTAACATTGTCAATCGCAACTTTAAAAGCAGAAATTATCGAAGAATCGAGCTCATTAAAGGCTGCGCTGATTTCTCCCTCGCTTACCCGCAATTCTTTAGGCAATAATTTAACCTTATCGAATTTTTTCGTATATTCGATAAGAGCCTCGTCCGAACGCTCGCAGACGTCCTTTAGGATTTTTGAAACCTTTTCAGTTATATTACTTTTACGGTTTCTCTTTTTAAGAAGCGCTTTGCTTAAACTGTCTAAGTTACGTACTACTCTCATTTTTTTATACACGAATTGCCACAAATTTAAAACGAATTCCCACAAATTGATTCGTGGTAATTCGTTTTTTTATTCGTGGAAATTTGCGTTCCTATTATCCAAAAATTTAATGAAACAATCCTCTACCTTTAAAAGCAGATTTTCCCTTTTT
>JAQUOR010000185.1:0-2648 GCA_028717025.1 Candidatus Omnitrophota bacterium
CCAGACACAATCGATAACTCCGGTGCCGTCGCATACGGCAACTTCGAAGATATCCCTTACGCGTTTTGCGCGAAAATAATAGGGTATCTTCTTTAAGTTTCTCGCTATTACTTTTACTTTAATGACCGAAAACTCCTCAGCCCTAAGCTCTTTTATTTTCTTGACGTTACGCCTGTCTTCATAGCGGAAAGGGAAATAATGCAGGAGATCATTGACGGTAGCAACCCCCACCTTCTTAAAAAGTTCTTCTTTCTTTGGCCCAACGCCTTTTAGATAGCGTAATGTTTGATTCTCCATTAAATGTTCGTTTTTATAAAGTTATCTTTAACTTCAAAGGTCTCGCCCAGGAATTGCTCACATACCCATATGTTAGTTAAGGTATGCTGACTGACTTGAGAGACATCTATGACTCCTCCCACAAAGGCAAGATACGGAATAAGATTGTCAGCCAGATGAACATCACAGCGCGCGTCATTTTCTATTTCGGTAAAGAGTTTCTCTGCAGCCTCTTTGCCTACATCCTCTGCCGGCTTATTCTGCTCTCCCAAGGCATCAGCCCACAAGTAAGTTTCGTCTGAAAATTGCGCGCAAATGTTCACTTCTGAGCCGATAGAAAGCGTATCGCAATATTCTTCTTTCTTTTTTATGTTAAGAGTCCCTTTAAGCTTCTCCTCCAGCAGGTCCTGCGCTGCTATTGCTTGACGGGAAGCGACGTGGCGTTCCTTAAGCGTCTTGGAAGCAACGCTTAAAATTTGTATTTTTTCTAATTTACCCGGCTCGTAAAGCTCTATCCTTTTAAGCGAGAAATGTTTAAACTCTATTACGACTGACCCCCCGCCTTTTGGGTAATACCCTCTGCGTTTTATCTCGGTCCTTGCATCGATATGTAACGTAGGAAACACAACGTAAGGATAAAAATCAAAAGGCGGTGCCCATTTCCCGGCAGTACCGCCGCCAATTTCCAAAGTAATCCTTTTATTCAGAAAATACAACGCAGGCAAGACTGCCTGCACGATAAGTCCGATAGAGGCGGAAGTTTGAGGTTTGATTTTTATATACGTATCCTTAACTTCGCCGGAAGGGTGAAATGTAATGGCTTGCGAGCTCAGCGCATCACCTTCGCAGCGGGCGCCAAAGATATCCTTAAATGCTTCGATGATGCGTAAATGCTGTTCTGCCAGTCCGGGATTTTTCCTGTTCTTGCGGATATTTATGATTTCTACGTCCTGGTTTAAAATCGTAGAAAGCGCAAGACTGGTCCGTAAAATCTGGCCTCCTCCTTCTAAGTGACTTCCGTCGATGGTCAACATAATACGATTGGTTTTTATCGTCTTTCGGCTATGGTAATTTTATTAAGTAATAGGTGCCCTGTTGGGCTACGCACTTTTGTGCGCTTCCTTCGGTCGCTTGAAAAGATGCTGCCTCATTAAACCTTTATATGCCAACAGCTATGAACCATGCGATTGCGATAGTCTTCAGGTATAGTTTTAGGAGTCAATGCCGTGATGTCTTTTACCGCAAGGCCTTCAAAGTTGGAAACAAAACGTTGATGGTTGGTCGAAAAAAATAAGTCAGAGCCGGGCTGCATTACTTTTAAAACTTCTTTGAGTAACTGCGGATGATCTTTGATGACGTCAAATGCTGTGCCTGCCAGCTCATCCTTGGAAAAAGACGGCGGGTCGACAAAAGCTAAATCAAAACGAAGCCCTTTATGCAAAGCGTGCGCTAAATATTTCGTCACGTCAGACTGCGCAAGAGTATGCTGGCTGCCCCAAAGCCCGTTCGATACTAAATTATCTTTGGCCCAATAAAGATACGTCTCGGAACGGTCAACGCTCACGGTTGTCTTAGCGCCCCCTGCTGCCACCGCGCAGGTAAACGTTCCGGTATAGGAAAATAGATTCAAAAAGCTTTTCCCGGGGGCAAGTTTTGCCAGGATAACGCGGGTGTCACGATGGTCTGAGAACAATCCCGTATCAAGAAAATCACTCACATTCACCCAAAAACGTAGGTTACGTTCTCGGACCTGGAATCTTTCGCCCCGCGAATCTATCTTTGTATAGCGCGGCCCTGAGGCAATTTTAGTATGCCGGCGTCTGATGTGGAGTTTTTGCGCTGGTACGTTCAAAACTGCGGCTACGGCATTAGCCATTTGAGGCAGGTACTCCGGCCCCGTCTGTATGCGCTCGTATTCAGCGACAACCAGGTGCCCCGCGTACCAATCAACCACCACGCGAATATCAGGGCTGTCCCAATCGTAAAGTCTAAAACAATCGATGTCCTGGCGCCTGAATTTACGCGATAGGTGTCTGAAGCGTTTGCGCACAGTATTGCACAGAACTTCTGCCTGTGCCTTAGCTTTTTCCGGTGTTACAAACCCTCTGGGAAGATGTTGCGTATCTCTCTTGCTGCGGTATTCGTGCATGATGAGCTAGAAAAAGTTATTTCTTAAGCCAAAATACGTAGAGCGGTCTTGCGGCAGAGACAACAACAAGAAGAACAAGCACCATGGGCTTAATGTACAGCAAGAACGGAAGGAACTGGGCCACAAGGATGGCAAAAAAGAAAACCGAAAATTTTATCAAAGCGATATCCGTGACGGTAAGTTTCTTTACTCTCTCGTTAAACATAACACACCTCCTCTTTTT
>JAQUOR010000185.1:2748-4212 GCA_028717025.1 Candidatus Omnitrophota bacterium
ACAGCAAGAACGGAAGGAACTGGGCCACAAGGATGGCAAAAAAGAAAACCGAAAATTTTATCAAAGCGATATCCGTGACGGTAAGTTTCTTTACTCTCTCGTTAAACATAACACACCTCCTCTTTTTTAACCAAGGTTCGCTACATAATAAGAAGTGGAAACAAATCTTTTAAGCTGATATCGCACTTCTTTATATCGCTTCCATGGTTGAGGGAGGTTTGGAAGCAATATTATAGGTAACGCTTACTACGCCCGGTACCTCTGTAACGAGGCGATTTGCCAATTTTTCTAACATAGTGAAGGGCAGTTGTGTCGGCCGCGCCTGGCGTGCATCAACGCTATCCCAACAGCGTATTTCGATCTGTTGGCCGAACTCCCGTTTATTATCGCGCATGCCGGTAACACGGTCATTGTGCAGGATTGCCATATACTGGAATGCCTTAACCGGAAGCAACTCCTGCTCGAGGATTGATGTTGCCTTACGCACCAGGGCAATGCGTTCCCGGGTGGCTTCTCCGACAACACGCGCGGCAAGTGCGGGCCCGGGGAACGGCATACGCTTGTATATGGAAGCAGGCAATCCTGCCGCTTCGGCAACCTTACGTACCCCGTCTTTTCTTAATTGCACCAGCGGCTCGATAATTTTATATCCGAATGCTTCCTGCGGGTCAATGCCTAACTGCTCAAAAACATTATGCTGACGTTTAATACCGGCAACGGTCTCATCGACATCAGTAAGGATCGTCCCCTGCAATAAGTATTTTGCGCCGCTTTCCTTGACCAGCTTGCCAAAAACTTTTTTATAAAACGTCTGGGTGATTGCCTCTCTTTTTTCCTCAGGGTCAATAACACCTTTAAGGGCACCGAAGAAAGCATCCTGCGCGTCGACTATCTCAACATTGACCCCCAGCTTCTTAAACACGGAGACTATCCACTGCGGCTCGCCGTCGCGCATGATCCCGTTGTCGATAAAATAGGTCTTAAGTCTTGTCCCAAGCGCCTTATGCCCCAGCATAGTCACCGCGGAAGAGTCCACCCCTCCGGAAAGAGCATTAATGGCAACACCACTGCCCACTATCCGCGAAATCTCCGCAGCCTTATCTTTGATAAATTCTGCGGTGTTGAGCTGGTTTACGGTAATTTCTTTTATCTGCGGCATACGTACCTCCTTCATGGGCACATTGTTTTTTCAAACGACCACAGGGAGTGCCGAAAAAACAATAGTGCAAATTAATCCCACTCTAAGTCAGTGTATAACACTGCGTACAGCACACCAGTGCGTCCATGAGGACGGCGTGGGCGGAATACTGCCTGCAATCGGCAAACGCCTATTTCTTTACTATCTTTTCTCCCTGAGAGAGCAATTTCTCGTTCTGTTGCGATTGGCGTGTTTGCGGGCAATTAGTCGATGGGCATTCCCCGGTCCAACAATACAGGCAAAGTTTCTCTTTCGGTAAACCGATT
>JAQUOR010000186.1 GCA_028717025.1 Candidatus Omnitrophota bacterium
ATCCAGGATGCAGGATTAAGCCGTTATGATTCGTTATAAGAATAGAATTATTGATTACAGAGATTAAGAATAGATTACAGTGATTATAAAAATCTCCGTAATCTGCACCTGATCTCTGGAATCATGTTTTAGGCGAGCAAAAAAAGCATTATGAAAACTAACGAGTTACGCAAAAAATATTTGGATTTTTTCAAAAGCAAAGGGCATACGTTTTTTGTCTCCGATACCCTGGTATCGTACGATGCAAGCACGCTTTTTACCTCAGCCGGAATGCACCAGTTTAAACCCTACTTTCTGGGGGAGAAAAAAGACGTAAAAAAAGCGACCAGCTGCCAGAAGTGTTTACGTACCGGCGACATAGAAGAGGTAGGCAAGACGCCGTTTCATCATACCTTTTTTGAGATGCTGGGAAACTTTTCTTTCGGCGATTATTTCAAGTATGAAGCTATTGAGTACGCCTTCGAATTCCTTACCAAATGCCTTAATGTCAAAGAAGATGCGCTTTGGTTTTCCGTGTATAAGGATGACGATGAAGCGTATAAAATATGGAAGGATCATATAGGCGTTTCTCCCGAAAGAATAGTCAAGCTTGATGAGAAAAGCAATTTTTGGCCGGCAAATGCACCCAGTCTTGGGCCAAACGGTCCTTGCGGACCATGTTCTGAGATTTTCTTTGATAGGGGTAAGCACGTTGGCTGCTGTAAGTCTGAATGCAGTCCTGCGTGCAGCTGCGGCAGGTTCGTTGAGGTCTGGAACCTTGTTTTTACCCAGTTTAACAGGGTAGGAGAGAATAGACTTGAGCCTTTACCGCAAAAAAATATCGATACCGGAATGGGCCTTGAGCGGATGGCCGCAGTTTTACAAGGCAAGGAATCGAATTTCGAAATAGACATTTTACATCCGATCGTAGAATTTACCCGTGAGCTTCTGGGGGGAACGGCAGAAGATCATTTAACAAAAAGCTTTTTATATGCGATCGTGGACCACCTGCGCGCTGCTGTTTTTGCGATTGCCGATGGGGTGCACCCTTCAAACGTGGATCAGGGGTATGTGATCCGTAAGCTCATACGCATTGCGCTTTGGAAAATGACCATGATCGAGATAAAGAAATCCAAGCGCAGGCTTAAAGAATTTCCGGCACACTACGCAGAACAGATGGCTGATTTTTATCCTCAGATACGGGAAAAACAGTCTATGATAGCCGACATTTTAGATAACGAAGAACAAAAGTTTATTGCCACCTTAGAGGAAGGTGAGAAACGCATTTCTGTTCTTGTCGAGGGTTTAAAGAAACAGGGTAAAACTATTATAGCAGGTCAGGATGTTTTTCGTCTCTATGATACCTACGGTTTGCCCGTTGAATTAAGCAAAGAATATGCGCAAAGTCGCGCAATGACTATCGATGAAGAAGGTTTTAAGGCCAGCCTTGAAAAACAAAAAGAACTTTCGCGTAAAAAAAGCATGTTCGACGCGGATATCTTTAAGAAAGGGCAGTTCTCATTAAGCGAGACTACGCAATTTTTAGGGTACGAAAGCCTTTCGACAGATGTTTCAGTGTTGCGTCTATTTTGCGAGAACGCAGAGCTTACGAGCCTTAAGGAAGGAGATGAAGCAGTGGTGGTTCTCGATAAAACCCCCTTTTACGCAGAGAGCGGCGGGCAATTGACCGATAAAGGGACAATCAAAACTGCGACAGGCCAATTTGCCGTAGAAGAGGTCTTTAGAGTCAATGAGGCGATTCTCCATAGAGGAAGAGTGCTTTCGGGGGAAATCACCAAAGGCCCTGCAACTGCCCTTGTCGATAGCGCGCGAAGACGCGCTCTTGCGCGTGCGCATACTGCAACGCATCTTCTGCAGGCAGCGTTGCGTAAAGTCCTTGGCGCCCATGTCGCGCAGCAAGGCTCTTCAGTCGATGAAGATACGTTGCGTTTTGACTTTACCAATCAAAAAGCCTTGTTACCGCTTGAGCTTGAAAAGGTAGAGGACGCGGTAACTGGATTTATTCTTTCTGCCTCCACCGTGGATAAACGCACGTTAAGTTTAGAAGAAGCGAAAAAGGAAGGAGCGCTCGCATTTTTTAAGGATAAATATAAAGATGTCGTCAGGGTAGTTTCCATAGGAAACTACAGCAAGGAGCTTTGCGGAGGCACGCATCTCAATAATACCGGTGAAATCGGCACTTTCGTTATCGTCTCAGAATCCTCCATAAGCAGCGGCACCCGGCGCATCGAGGCATTGGTAGGGGATGCTGCGTACCGTTACTTAAAAAGCATACGCACGCTCGTTAAAGATTCGGCCGTGCTTTTAAAATGCAGTCCGCAAGAGCTAAGCCTTGGCGTGCGCCGATTATTGGATGATAACAAGGAAGAAAAAGAGGCTAAAATAACTTTACAGAAGCAAATGATCGCTTTCGAAGGCAAGGAAATTGTCACTACAAAAAAAGAAATTAAAGGTATACCTTTCTTGGTCCATTCATTTAACGATCATTCGCCCGATGTCTTATTATACCTGTGCGATACTTTAAAGAACCAAAATACCTCTCTTTTTATTTTCTTTGTCTCAAAGACAGCCGAAAAAGATGTTTTCGTTTGTTCTGCGACCAATGATATAATCGAGAAAGGGTTTTCCTGTGATAAATTTGTTGCTCAGTATAAAGAAGAGCTTTCTTTGCGCGGCGGAGGAAGGAAAAACCTTGTACAGGGAGTGGTGGTAAAGCGAAGCGATGAATACCTGGAAAAAGTCAGGGAATGTTTCTTAAAATTCACTAACCGATGAGAGTAGTACGTAATTTAGACAGTTTGGAAAAAGCGCTCAATAAAAAACGCGCGCGAAAGAACAAGATCGACGAGCGCGTTGCCAAGATCATCAAAGCTATCAGGGAAAAGGGTGATGATGCGCTGTGCGAGTATACCAAGAAATTCGATAAGGTGAAAATTTCCGCTCGTGAATTGCGGGTCAGCGAATCCGAGATAAGCGCTGCCTTTAACGAGCTCGATTCTTCCATTATCTCTGCATTTAAACTGGCCATCGATAATGTCACGAAATTTTATAAAAAAGAAGCACCCAAAACAACCAAGCGAATTAAGGAAAGTAACGGCAAAGTGCTCATTAACCGCTACATACCCTTAGAGAGGGTAGGCGTATATGTGCCTGCAGGTACCGCACCTTTGGTCTCAACGGTGTATATGGCAGTGATCCCTGCAATCGTAGCTGGAGTAAAAGAAATAGTGCTGGTTTCCCCGCCGCGCAAAGATAAGACGCTTAATCCTTTTATCCTCGCTATGGCATCATTGCTTAAAATAAAAGAGATTTATCGCATCGGGGGCGCACAGGCAATTGCAAGCTTAGGCTGCGGTACCAAGACCATTAAAAAAGTGGATAAAATAGTCGGTCCCGGTAACGAATTTGTTACTGAGGCAAAACGGCAGCTTTTTGGCGAAGTCGATATCGACATGCTGGCCGGTCCCTCGGAAGTCGTTATTCTGGCACTGCGCGGGGCTAATTTAGATTACATCCTTGCAGACCTTGAGGCACAGATGGAACACTACCGGGGTATGGGTATCGTAGTGACTAATTCGCGTAAAATCGTAAAAGAGCTTAAAGCTTCCAAGGTAGAAGGGTTTGTTCTGCGCGTTAGGAATTTAGATGAAGGGTGCGCGGCAGTAAACCGTATTGCACCGGAACACTTGGAGATTTTCAGCAAAAAACCTTCAAAGATATTGAAGAAAATCAAGAATGCCGGAGCAATTTTCTTGGGTGAAAATACACCCACAGCCCTGGGTGATTATACTGCCGGGCCAAGCCACATATTGCCTACGGCAGGCACTGCGCGCTTTTTCTCTTCGCTTTCCGCGAGCGAATTTTTGAAAGAGACCCACATTATAAGCTATACCAAAAAAGCCTTGCAGGATGAAGCTTTAGTTTTAGAGAAAATTGCTTCTCTGGAAGGAATGACAAAACACGTAGAGAGCGTAAAGAAGCGATTGGCAAGCTAGAAACTGCATGTTACGTAGCTCATGAGCTCTTAAGCTCATTAGATTATGAGGAAAAGAAGAGGTTAAGGAGAAGAAAATGAGGAAGGCACAGATAAAGAGAAAAACTAACGAAGTCGATATACAAGGAGAAATCGTTATTGATGGCTGCGGGACAGGCAGCGTTAAAACCGGGATCGAACCGCTCAATCACCTGCTTACCTTAT
>JAQUOR010000187.1 GCA_028717025.1 Candidatus Omnitrophota bacterium
TTTGAAAGAAATACAGAAAGGAAGATTTGCCAAAGAGTGGATCAAAGAAAATGAAACCGGCAGAGTGAATTTTAACCAGCTACTTAAAGCCGGCGACGAACACCAGATCGAAAAAGTCGGCAAACAACTGCGGGACATGATGCCGTGGATGAAGAAGTAACCAGCTGTCAGCTTACAGCCATCAGCTATTAGCTTTTAAATTTTTAAGCTGAAAGCTGAAGACTGATAGCTGAAAGCGTAAAGATTATGAATAAAATAATTATTTTTGACACAACCTTACGTGATGGTGAACAGGCGCCTGGTGCTTCTTTGACCTCAGACGAAAAGCTGGAAGTGGCACTGCAGCTTGAGAAACTGGGTGTTGACGTGATTGAAGCCGGCTTTCCTGTTTCAAGTCCCGACGATTTACGTGCAGTGAACATGGTGGGCCGCCGCGTTAAAAAAAGCGTTACCTGCGGCCTTGCGCGGTGTCTTGAAAAAGACATCCTCGCAGTACAGAAATCGTTAGGCAAGGTGAGTAAGCCCCGTATCCATCTTTTTCTTGCCACGTCGAAAATTCATTTGCAGTATAAATTTAAAAAAGCGGAACAAGAGATCCTTGAAATTGCCTGTAACGCAACGCGTATGGCCCGGCGTTACTTTGATGATATTGAGTTTTCTCCGGAAGATGCCACCCGCAGCGATAGAGATTTTCTTTTTCGCGTGATTGAGGCGGCGATAACCTGCGGAGCGCGCACCATCAATGTTCCCGATACTGTCGGCTACAGCTATCCGCAGGAGATCTATTCCCTTATCAGGGATATCCGTAATAATATCCCTAACATCAATAAGGCGGTCATTTCAATCCATTGTCATGATGATCTAGGCTTGGCTTCAGCCAACTCTTTATCCGCGGTTTTAGCCGGAGCCCGTCAGGTGCATTGTACGCTTAACGGCCTGGGAGAACGCGCCGGAAATGCCTCGCTTGAAGAAGTAGTCATGGCATTAAAAGTCCGTCATGACGCTTTTGGCGATTGCAACACCACGATTAACACAAAAGAGATCCTTCGCACGTCGCACCTGGTAAGTTCGCGCACCGGCTTTATCGTTCCGCCTAACAAAGCCATTGTCGGCGGCAATGCGTTTCGTCACGAATCAGGCATTCATCAGGATGCGATTTTAAAGAAACGCAATACCTACGAAATCATGGATCCCAAAGACGTAGGCATGGGAGAGACGGAACTTGTTTTGGGTAAACATTCAGGCAGCCACGCGTTGGCCAAGAGACTGGCGGATTTAGGCTTTAAGCTGGACAGCGAGAAAATAAGAATTATTTTTGAAAAGTTCAAGGCGCTTACCGATAAAAAGAAAGAAATCTTCGACGACGATATCGTCGCGCTTGTGGAAGAGGAGATGCGTGAGAAAAAACAGGTCTATGAGCTGGTTTCGATTAAAGTCATCACCGGCACCGATATCGTTCCGCAGGCTTTTGTGGCTATCAAGTATAAGCGTAAGACTTCCCAGGCGCAGTCTAGCGGCGATGGCCCGGTCGATGCATGCTATAACGCAGTTGATAAGATTACCAAGATAAAAACAAAATTGCTCAGCTATAAACTTGAGGCAATTACCAAGGGTAAAGACGCTCAGGGTATGGTGCGCGTTGAGGTGATCGCCAAAGGTAAAAATACCGTAGGCAGAGGCTCAAGCACCGATATTCTCGAAGCGTCGGTAAAAGCCTACCTGGACGCGTTGAACAAGACACTGTAGCGCGTACGCATAAAAAGCCGGTTTGAACTTTTCTATGAAATATTTTGTTAATATCGCCGCTTCCCTCATTGTGCTTATTATTGTTTTTACCGCAATTATAAGAGTGCAGAACCCCACCTCATCTCCTTTTGAAAAAGGATGGATAAAATTCGCCGAATGGCCCAAAGCGCTCTTTAAGGCCAAGAAGCATAATATCTCGATGGAAGTCGCCCCGACACGCAAGCCGCGCCTGACATTTGTAGAGAAAGAGGCGCAGTTGCGGATGTTTGCGCCTGACCTTTTCGGTAATTTTAACGAAAACGACTGGCAGAAGTTCTGGACGATCATATACGAACCCGTAAAAGACAAAGAAGGTGGTTTTACGGTAAAGCGATATCGTACAAAAGAAGAAATCGAAGGGATATTGACCGCGCGATATCCGGACCCTTTCAGCTATTTAAAGAGAGAGCATTGGGCTGTGTTCTGGCATGATATTGTCGGCTTAAATCTGCAGGAAGAGCAAAGCAGTGAGCAATAAAATCATTTACGGACTTATCGGTTATCCCGTAACGCATAGTTTGTCTCCCGCCATGCATAACGCCGCGTTTAGCGCTCTGAAGATGCCTGCGCGTTATTCTCTGTTTGAAATCACACCGGACGATTTAGAGGATTTTTTACTTAAGCCCGACACAGAAGTTATCGATACTGAAGGTAATCGCTGTTGCGCAGGAGATGTCGTAGGTTTTAATATCACTGTTCCGCATAAAGTGAGAGCAAAAGAGATACTTGATAAAGCATATCCTTCCTTAGGGGTGCTTAAAGAAAAAGACCTAGACAGGGAATATGTTCTGACGATAGGTTCAATTAATACGGTTAAAAGAGAATCTCCTCGGCCGCGTTATTGGAATTCTGATGTGTCTGGTTTCGTAAGATCCTTAAAGGGAGATTTGGGTTTTGATATTGCTGCTAATAAAGAAGCACACGCTTTAGTTATTGGTTGCGGCGGTGCAGGCAGAGCGGTTATCGCTGCATTAGGCTGGGAGCAAGGAGGGATCGCGAAAATATACGCATACGACATTAATCCCGAAAGCGCCGGAACAGCTGTAGGATATTTTTCAAAGTTCTCTCACCTTAATAATAGATTAGAGCTCGCTGAGAAAGGCCATATCCCCGATATAATTTCCCGCTGCAAGTTATTAGTGAATGCTTCATCGCTGGGCATGAAAGAAGGGGACGCTTCGCCTATTGCAAAAAACCTGCTGCATAAAGATTTACGCGTCTACGATGTGGTGTATAATAGAGAGACACAGCTCGTAAGGGATGCCAAGTCATTAAAGATATCTGCAGCAGGAGGGTTGGGGATGTTGCTGTATCAGGGTGTGATAGCGTTTCATTTCTTAACTGGAGAGATTCCTCCCGGTGAAGTGATGAGAAACGCGTTAACCAAGGAGCTTAAAAAAGTATGATTATGATAGAGAAAATATTTGCGTTTCTTTTTGGCGCATGTCTGGGAAGTCTCTTGAACGTATGCATTCATCGCCTTCCCAAAGATCTCTCGATCGTTCAACCTTCTTCTTTTTGCCCGAAGTGTAAGACATCCATCCTCTGGTACGATAATATCCCTCTTGTCAGCTATTTTCTTTTAAGGGGTAAATGCAGAGTCTGTAAAGAGCGTATTTCCTTAAGGTATCCGCTGGTTGAATTGATAACCGCAGTGTTGGTTTTAACGTTATACGCGTACTTTGGCCTGACCGCCATTTTTTTTAAATTTGTATTTTTCTTCTCGCTGCTCGTTGTTGTTTCTTTCATTGATATCGATTATCACGCGATCCCGGTATATTTGTGTTTTATAGGAATAACCGTTGGTTTAGCGTGGAGCGTCATCGAGACAGCGCAGATTTTAAAGACAACCAGGATAATCGATCCTTTAGGCCTGCCTTTCGTTAAAACCTTACGAAATCTTATGCTTGGATTCGGCTTCACGTATTTGTTTAAGTTTTTTGGCGATGTTTTTATTACCGTATATCTTTCGTGGCGCAAAAAAGAATCCATAGAAGGCGAGAAAGAATCGCTTGGCTTAGGAGATGTTGACTTTATGGGTATGGTAGCGGTATTTATGGGGATAAAGTCGGCAGTCCTCGTATTTTTCCTTGCTCCTTTCTTTGCGATTATTTATTCGGTATTCGCGCTTATTTTTAAACGTTCGCACTTGATACCCTATTTGCCGTATTTGTCCCTGGCGTCATTGACTGCTTTTTTCTGGGGCGATAAAATTTTGAGGTTGTTTTTTAGATTTTAATAGGTTTTTTAGATGCAACGACTGGTCATTGTCCCTCGCCTCTATACATCGGTAAATTTTCTTGACAGTAGCCGGCGAAATTTTACCGAAAGGCTTCGGGATTAAATTTCACGACTTGCGTCGTAAAATTTAAGGAGGGCTATATGCGTATCCTAACTGCGGGAGAATCACACG
>JAQUOR010000188.1 GCA_028717025.1 Candidatus Omnitrophota bacterium
CGTGTCTTTGCGCTAATGTGAGCACGGTAAATAAAAAATGAAAATTTTAGATTTTATTACAAAAGGAGCTACCAATATCTTAGGGGCATTTTCCAATGATATTGGTATTGATCTAGGCACTGCAACCACCCTCGTTTATTTAAGCGGCGAGGGTATTATTTTGTGTGAACCCTCGGTCGTGGCTATTTATCGTAACACTGGTCATGTATTGGCGGTAGGTGAAGAAGCCAAGCGGATGCTCGGAAAAACTCCCGGAAGCATCGTTGCCATCAGGCCGATGAAGAACGGAGTTATCGCAGATTTTGATGTAACCGAAGAGATGCTGCGTTATTTCATACGTAAAGCGCATCCTCGCCGGATGCCCGGTATGCCTCGTATCGTCGTCGCGATCCCCTCGGGGATCACGGAAGTGGAAAAGCGTGCGGTGAAGGATTCGGCGCTACGCGCAGGAGCACGCAGCGTTATCTTAGTTGAGCAGTCGATTGCCGCGGCGATAGGCGTAGGCCTGCCCATAGCTGAGCCTCAGGGAAACATGATCATCGACATCGGCGGCGGCACCACGGAAATCGCGGTGATATCGCTTGGCGGTGCGGTATACGCCTGTTCAATCAGGGTAGGCGGTGACGAGATGGATGAGGCAATTATCGGACATTTGAAGAAAGCATATAATCTTATGATAGGAGAGCGTAGCGCAGAAGAAATAAAAATTAAAATAGGTTCTGCCTGGCCGCTTGAAGAAGAGCTTTCGATAGAAGTAAGAGGAAGGGATCTTATCACGGGGTTACCGAAATTTATCAGAGTAACTTCCGAAGAAATACGGGAAGCGTTACAAGCGCCTTTACGGCAAATCGTTGAAGCCACGAGGGTGACGCTGGAGAGGACCCCCCCGGAATTAGCCGCAGATTTAATAGAGCGGGGAATAGTCCTTGCAGGAGGAAGCTCTCTTTTAAGAGGCCTGGATAAACTTCTTGCCGAACAGACGGGCTTGGCGTGTTTCGTCGCGGATGACCCCTTAACCGCAGTAGCGCTTGGCACAGGAAAGATCCTCGAAGAACCTAAGTTTTTAAAGAAGATTTCATTAGCCTCTAATTTCTAGGATAGCCGCGTAGTGTGCCGCAACTTTAACCGGCATATTTTAAAAAACTAGATTTCCTAAAGAAAAGTTCCTTGTACTTACCTTCAAAAATAAAGTCAAAATATCTCATTTTCTCCGCGTGCGCTCTTATTGTTCTGATTTTACCGCTTAAAATATTTCTGGAAAATTTTTTTCTTTCTTTTTCGCGTAGACTCTTGCTAAGCCCTCACCAGTACGTTTTAAAGGTACAGGAGTTGGAGAAACGTACCTTGGTGTATTCGCTACGCATACGGCAACTCGAACATTTACAAACAGAGAATGAGCGGCTTCGTAAAATCCTTGGTTTTAAGAAGGAAAAGAAGATCAATCTTATAGGAGCGGATATTATTGCGTTTGACCCTTCGAGCTGGCGCAGGGTTATATTCATCAACGTCGGTAAAACGTCCGGTGTGAGCGAAGGCTCATATGCCGTCAATGAAGAAGGGTATCTGGTGGGCAGGATTGCCGAGGTACGCGACGCGTATTCCCGGCTCATTCTTTTAAACGATCCCGACTTCAGCGTTTCAGCGTTTGTGGGGGAGGGCTCCTACGGTCTTTTGCGCGGCGGTCTTGAGGGAATAAGGGTGCTTTATATCGATGATTCAGAGGCGGTGCGCATCGGTGATAAAGTGTGGATGAAAATGCCGTCTTCCAATTTTCCGCTCTATATCGGAGAAGTCAAAAGGCTCATACAAAATGCCGAGAGTTTATTCCTTGAAGTAGACGTAAAGCTTTTTTCCGACGGCACCATACCGAATAAAATTTTCATTCTTAAATGAACAAAGAACGTTTGCGGATAAGCCTCGTGCTTGTGGTGCTGTTGTTTTTGGATGTTATTAAGCCCTTTGTATACTATCTTAATGTTGATTTTCTTCTTCTGGGGATCGTATACGTATCGTTGTACTACCGGGGTATTTTTCCGTTCGCTCTCGCTTCCATATTTGGATACTTAAGCGATTCTTTTTCTTATAGCAACGTGCCGTTAGGGCTATTCGAATTTCCTGCTCTTTTTGTGGCGATCCGTTATTGCCTGGCAAATTTTAACAATAGTTCCGTACGCATTATTATAAGCATAGGCGTTTTTATAATCCATATACTTTTGAAATCAGCACAGATAGAAAGAGTATTTTTACTATATTCGCTGTCGTTTTTAGTGCATTCATCACTCATGTTCTTGTTACTTGCGCACCTTTTGAAACAATGGATCAGACCTTTATCCGCAGAGCATATCTAACTGGTTTTTGCATTCTTCTTTTTACCCTTTTTTACTATCAAGTGCTTAAGGGGCAATATTTCTTTGAACGTGCCCAGAATAATTATGTGCGGGTGATACCGTCACGCTCCATCAGAGGCACGATTTTTGACCGTAATCAAGAAGTCCTTGCTTGCGATAAAGCGTCATTTAATATCGCCGTTATTCCGTATCAAGTAAAAAAGCAAAAAGATCATCTTTTTTTAGAACTTGCCCGTTTTTTAAACCGCAGCCCTGAGGCCCTTGCGCGGAGCTACCGCAGAAGATTTCAGAACCTTTTCAGTCCCGTCGATATTATCGTTGATATTGACAAGGCAACCGCCCTGAAATTAAAAGAAAAATTTAAGGATGCGGTTGTCATCAATCCTGCGCCGCAGCGCTATTATCCATATCCGTATGAATTTTCGCATTGCATAGGATATGTGAAAGAAGCAGCTTCTTTCTTCGATAATCTTAAAAAGTACGGTTACCGTCCTTTAGAGCGAGTGGGATTCCTGGGTATCGAGCAGTATTATGATACCTATTTAAAAGGCGAAGACGGCGGCGACCTGATAGAAATAAATTCAAAAGGGAAAATTGTCGGTTTCCTGGGTGAGCGTCAACCTACGCGGGGCAAAGATATTCAGCTTACCATTGATGCACGCATGCAGCGCATCGGGTACGAGGTGCTGGGCGGCCGGCGGGGCGCGCTCATATGCATGGATTCAAACACCGGAGAGATCCTGGCGTTAGTTTCTTCGCCCGCGTTCGATGCGAACAGTTTCATAAAAGGGAAAAATTTAAGCCAATTTTTTTCCAGTAAAGATAAGCCGCTCATCAACAGGGCTACGCAGTCGACATACCCTTTAGGTTCTACGTTTAAACCGATAGTGGGTCTGGCAGCGCTTACGGCCGGTACGATTACGCCTTCAACGACGTTTGTCTGCAAGGGGAAGCTTAATATAGGCAACGCCGTATTCCATTGCCTTGGTAGTCACAACGATGAAAATATATACACGAGCTTAGCGCACTCCTGCAACATCTACTTTTATAACGTCGCGAGACTCCTTAGCGCAGAAAAGCTAAGCACCTATGCCAGGAGTTTTGGCCTTGGCAGTTTGAGCGGTATCGATTTGCCGTATGAAAAAAAAGGTATTGTCCCGGTACCGGGAAAACAACCACGCACATGGTATATGGGGGATACGCTCAACTTTGCCATCGGCCAGGGGTATCTCGAAAGCTCTCCCATAGAAGCGCTTGTCGCAGTTAATGTGTTTGCCAGCGGTGGATATCTGGTGCGTCCGTATATGCTTAAAAAAGTAGATACAAAAGAGACCGCCATGGCCACCAAGACGTATCTTAATTTTTCTCAGAAGAACATCGATATTGTCAGAGAAGGATTAAATGAAGTAGTCAACAGCGATGAAGGAACTGCCCGCATTTTGCGTGACCTGGATCTAAAGCTCGCCGGTAAGACCGGAAGTGCCCAGGCAAAAGGGGGAGCGCATGGCTGGTTTGTGGGGTTCTTTCCCTACGGGCAGCCTCAATATACCATCTGCGTGTTTATGGAAAACGCCGGCTCAGGTACGGAAGCAGTCAAAGTAACTCACGAATTTTTAAAGAAGCTTAAAGAGGAAAAGATCCTTTGAGCGCTTTTTGCTGTACGTATCACTGAAAAGGGAGATTTAGGCTACGGATACATAAGAGAAAGGAAGCGCATGGTGAATAGATTGGAAGCGTCATCATTTAGAATAACACCGGTTAAAGTAATTGTCTTATGTTTGATTTTTTTCAACATAGTGAGCTTAACCGCGCTCTATAGTGCGTTGCATC
>JAQUOR010000189.1 GCA_028717025.1 Candidatus Omnitrophota bacterium
CCAGCCATCATTGGGCCCTCCCTTAATGCCTCCTTCGCTATCCATTATTGCATCCAGCATCGTCGCAACCTTCTGGGCAATGGGTAGAAACTTGCGGTCACCGGTTTTCTTCGTATAATCCAAAACGGCAAGACCTATCCAGGCATTCGGGCCGCTATGCACGGTGTATTCAGCCGCCTCTCCGCTTGAATAGTATGCGTTATAGATCTCTTCGCCCCGGTTTACCCTGCGCAGGTAAAAATTGAAAATTCGCTCAGCAGCTATACGATTGTCGGTAATACAAAATACGATCGCCGCCAGCGCTTGATCGTAAGTATAACATATTTTTTCAAGATTACGGTCGCCTTCAAAGCTTATCACCAGTCCCCGTACCAAATCCTGGCGGTTCTTTATCCACGCAGAGAGTCCGTCGATGATCTTCTGGGAAAATTGAAGCTGCTCCAGCGAAAGAATGGTCGCCTTGCTTTGAAGCGCCAAGGTAGAGGCATAGCGTTCCTGCTCTTTTGCTTTTAAGCTGTCTGCTTCTTTGTTTACTCTATTTAATTCTTTCTTAAGAAGGTCTATCTTGTCTTTTGCTGCTTGAACGCTCTCCGTTTCTTTTACATTTACGATGCCGGCATAATCACGCTCTGCGTGCGCCAGCTGTTTTTCCAGGGAGGTGCGTGCCTTTTGTATCTCGTCAAGCTGCTGCGCCAGAAGCGCACTGCGCTGGTCTTCTTTTTCAAGCGTACCCTGAATGACCGATCTTTTTTCTATAATGCTTACGTATTCCTTTACCAGCCTTCTATTCTCCTTGATGAGCGCGGTGTTTTTCCAGAAAAGCAAAGAAGAAGAAAGGATAAACACTCCCAAAATGGTCATTACTCCTATGGGTAGATAGCGTTTAAAAAGAGCGTAATTAAAAAGAATTCCGGTTTCTCTTGGGCGCGCGTTGATAAATTCCAATCCTATCTTATATTGCGTAAAATCTCCTTTGGTCTCCCGGACTTGCCAGCTGGGTTTCGCGGTTACAAAAATTGCTTTGCCGAAAGGAAAATTTATTTTAAGGGAAAGCGTTGCGCCGGGAGTATTGAATTTGTCCCAGAAGCCCTGCCAGAGGTCATTGACCACAAGGCAAATACCGCCGCGGCCGATGTCGCGGGTAAAACCCTGGAGCCAGGGCGTGATACGTTTCCCGTCCCTGTCAACGGTGAAAAATTCTACGGGTAAAACCGTGGAAATTCGTATGTATTGTCTTCTCTCTTGCATAAAACGCTGATTACCGCGAATTGGTTTACTTTTGATTGCCGCAATGAGAAAATGATTACAAAGATTATATCACGCTTTAGAACATTTCATGGAAACGTTAACCACGCGAATAAATTACACTAAAAATATCCGTAAAATTATGATTGCGGAAATTAGCGCAGGTTAACTCGCTTTGATATTTTTTATCTTAGCGAAGAAGTCTTTAAAAGAGGGGTGCTGACGCACGTTTTCCAAATCGGGGTCTTCGAGGATGTAGGAAAATTCATCGTATCCTAAGAGCACTGCTTTCTTTAACTCTTTATACGCCTCCTCGATTTCACCCAGCAAGGACAAACTGCAGGCAAGATTATAATGGATGATAGGGTCTTCGGGTTTCATTTTAGCCAGCTTCTTATCGACTTCAAGGCCCTCCTGGTAAAACCCTTTACTGGTGTAAGCATTCCCTAAGGAAACCAGCGCCTGGATAAAGTTAGGCCTTTCCTTGATAAGGTTCTCATAAAACCGTATTTCCAAATCTTTACGTTTTGAAGTTTTCTTTGCCTTCATTGTTTCTGCAGAATGATTTCTTCCCGTAAAAAGTACAATACCCTTTCTAGGGCGTTTTTGAATTCCTGATACCGCTCTTTTGCCACAAATCTCTTCTTTATAGCAAATTCCTGATAAAAATCAAGAGAATTCCCGCTCTGCGCATAAGAAGCTCTATAATCGAACCATTCCGTACTGATATCTTTGTTTTCAGGAAGATATTTAACGGTTATGCTGGCGGGCACATTGACTCTTACCTTAGCCATTTTTTTGGAAATGCCGTCAAATTCTACAGGAAAAATACGCGCACTTTTACTCGCGTAGGCACTATTGATATCAATATCGCCAAAAAGAGGGATTATTCTTAAATTTTTTGCCGGATTTAAAATCTTTTTGGCATCAAAGGTATAAATCAATACCGGGGGTTTGTCAAAATCATCGAGATTATCTATCCGGTAATCGCGCAACTGCGACGAAGGGTTGATGCCGGCAACCCTCTCTTGAAGGCCATCACGTATATTCTGCGGATGCGTATTTTTAAAATAAAAACGCTGAAAGGCAGCAAAGTATCCCTTCGTCGTTATGCGCCGCGCGACGACAGCATCTTCGTCATCGTTGATATCCATGGTAGTTTCAGCAAGTGTCTCATTCTCTTTCATAAGGGGTGTGGTTAAAACTTTGTATCCGTCATCAAAAAATACCAGGACATTGCGCTCCTGGTCGTCTAAGGGCAAATCACCGAACGAGGTGGTCGAAGCAGTGGGGTCCATAAAGATAATCTCATCGTTGTAACGTAACGCCGCTATAGCATGGTTAAAATTTGCCGAGGGAAACGTTGCATCGATCGAATATGCCCCTCGCGTGGGGATCAACACGGGATACGCGTGAAATCCCGCTTGTTTTAGCATCGCCACCAAAAGCATCGCTTTATCTTTGCAATCGCCGTATCTATTCCAGAAAATATCCACTGCTCGATGGGGCTCGTAGCCTCCGTCTCCATATTCCAGGGCAACGTAACGAATATCTTTTGCGCAAAATTCATAGATTTTTTTTGCTTTGGAAAGCTCATCGGGACAATCTTTAATGAGATTTTTTAAAAATCCTTCAACCTCTTTATTCAAACTTATCTTATCTTTGTATAAGTCGCGCCACCAGGAATATACTTCCTCCCATGAGTCGAAGCTTGAAACAGCCGCTGCCGGATTGACCTGCGAAAGAGGTGGCATGCCTGCTTCAGGAATAATTGCTTCTATCTCTTTAAAATGCCAGGAATAAGTTTTCCCTGCGGCAGTCTCTTCTAACCGGGGCGCCAAGCTCACTCCTGCGGCATATTCTTCATTGAGAAATTTGAATTTAACGTTTGCTTCTTTTGGGACAATCAGCGTAAAGTCGGCACGCGCGATAGGGAAACGCTCTTTAAGATGATATATGAAACTGAAATCTTTTGTGTTGATGAGTTTCGAAGAGTAGATTTTAGCTTTATATTCAATAATTGAGCCGACATCAACGGAGGGCATTGAAATAATAAGTACATGTACGTTGCTGTAGAGCGGAAAATTCAAATATTTACTTACATCGCGTATATTTTCCCTTCCGGCATACACCACCTTACCGTCTGAGGTGATAGTGCGCGCGTATTCCAATTCTATTTTTTCATACGTTGAATCGTATTCGAGCTCTACCTCTGCCAACCCCTTTCCGTTTTCTTTAAGCACCTTCTGCGCTATGTACATAGTGGCAACCGACGTATTATCGCTCTTAATTTCAAATGTTTCCTCGGCCTTAAGCGTTACTGCCTCTTCTTTGTCGATCTGTGCGATAAAGGGCGCTTCTTCATCAAGCAATTTCTGAAGACTCTGTGATATTGACCCGTCTATTTTTATACCTATATGCGCAATGTGATATTGCGCTTGTTCTTTAAAGGGCGGTTTTACTTTTTTATAAATCTCTATTGCCTTAGGGTAGAGATTTTTCTCTTCCAGGACCTGCCCGTAGAGATACAGGTATTCGCTGTCTTCAATTTCTCCAAGTTTCTCGAACAAATCCAGAGCGGTGCTGTCCTTAAGTCGTGCGGTGGCTTTCGCGCACATGATCTTTACCTCTTTATCGTGCGCATCAAATGTCAGCGCTTTTACTTTTTCATAATCTTTAAAACGGTAATAAAATCGGGCAAGTGCAAGACGCAGTTTTACGTCGCCGGGGTTACGTTTCAGAAGACTTTCATGGCGCGTTACCGTCTTTACGTACGTCGACGAAAGTTCGTCGAGCGAAGGGGAACAGCCGCAGAGCAACAAAGAAGACAACGCTGCGCTGCCGACGATAACAGTTAAAAAATATTTTTTCTGCATGGTATTTTTGATGTACTCTAAAGTGAAACTCTCCGGCGTTACAATCACAGTTTCTT
>JAQUOR010000190.1 GCA_028717025.1 Candidatus Omnitrophota bacterium
TGCCGAAAGTCCTGGTGGACACCAAAAAAATGACACAGGTATTCATCAATTTATTTTTAAATGCCATACAGGCAATGCCTGAGGGCGGAAAACTTTTTATCCGTACCTATGCGTCAGTGTTCAATAAGCCCCTCCACGATCTAGGACAGGACGAGTATATTAAACCAGGTGATGCTATTGTACGCATCGAGGTGGAAGATACCGGCATGGGTATCTCTCTAGAACATCTCAAAAGGATCTTTGATCCGTTTTTTACTACCCGCGGGCCCCAGAAAGGAACCGGTTTAGGGCTAACGGTTACAAAAAATATTATCCAGATGCATAAAGGGCTTATCGAAGTGGAAAGCCAGTTACAAAAAGGAACAAAATTTATTCTTACCTTCAAGGCGATAGGAGGTTGATGTGGGCAAGAGAAAAGTAATGGTCGTTGACGATGAGGAAAATTTTTTGAAAATTGTAAAACTGAACCTGGAAGAGTCGGGACAATATGAAGTATTGACGCTGCCGAATGCAAAAAATATAATCAGCGAAATGCATAGATTTCGGCCTGACGTGTTATTGCTGGATCTTCTGATGCCTTCCGAAGGGGGGATTGAAGTGTGCGAAGAGCTCAACAACGATGCTCTCGGCAGCAAGACCCCCATCATCATCGTTTCCGGCCTCGATAAGGAACAGGATAAGCTTAAGGCATACAAGTTGGGCGTTGTCGAATACCTCACCAAACCCATAGACCTAAAGACCATGATGAATGTTATTGAAAAGGTGTTACGGAAGATTTAATCCTTTCCAGTCGTATTGTGCGGCGTATCCTACGAACTTCCCCCATGCAGATGTCATCGGATTCTTTTGCTGCCTTGATACATTTCGTATTTTAAGAGACGACATTCGATCTGGGCGTTAAAAAACTGGAGGCGTTGGCTGGTTTTAAGCCCCACTTTTTTTGCCAGATTCATGTTGGCGGTAAAAATGAAGGCATTGAATCCTGCGCATTTTTGTTTGAAGAAATCTCCTATTCTTTGGTAGGTTGCTTCAAGTTCTCTATCCTCACCCATGCGTATTCCGTATTCGGGATTAAGGATGATAACGCCCTTTTGGGAGGTGAACGGCGTTTGAATAAAGTCGCAAACATGAAATTGAATCAATTGCTCCACGCCCGCAGTCATTGCGTTTTTGCGAGCAGCTTCGATGGCTTTTGCGTCGATATCGCTGGCGACGATGGGGGCGATAAGTGTTTTTTTACTTAATTTCTGCGCGGTTCTACGAATCGTATGCCATGCTTGTTTGTCGAAACCTTTAAGATGCATAAACCCGAAATTGATGCGTACGCCTGCCGGAGGGCGATTCAGAGCGATAAGTGCAGCCTCAATCGCGAGGGTCCCGCTCCCGCACATAGGGTTTATAAACGCCTGGCTGCCATCGTAACCGCTCGCAAGCAGTATCCCTGCGGCCAGCGTCTCTTGCATGGGCGCGATAAAGGGGTTTTTGCGATAATTACGGTCGGACAATTTTTGTCCCGAAGTATTAAGGTAAAGCCAGCAGCGGTTTTCCTTCCAGTAAAGATTAATCACGATATTGCTGCGGGACGGACCGGAATTTGGCCGCTTCCCGTGTTTTTTACAAAGATAATCAACGATCGAGTCTTTAACCGTTTGACTTGCAAATACCGAATTGCGTATTGCCGGCGTATCGGTTTGGCTGACAACGCTTATGTATTCATCGGGGTCGATAATGTCTTCCCAGGGTATGCATGATACCTCCCGGTAAAGTTCTTCCGGAGTCGCGGCGCTAAATTTCCGTAGCAGATAGAGGACGTTGTAGGCGGTACGCAGGAAAAGATTGAGCGTAAGCGCATCATGTAACGAAGCGGTGATAGTAACACCGGTAGCGTGGCAGGAATCTACGCAAAAACTTAGGCGTTCTACCTCGTTTTTTAAGTAAGGCACCAATCCCTTGGCGCAGGTAATAAGAATAGTGCTTTTGTGTTTAAAATCCATAAGAATAACCCTAAGTAGTATAATCAAAATATTCATATATGTCAAAAAGTACATATTTCATGCATATATTCGCTTGCCTAAAAATATAAAATTATATTTGACAAAAATAAAATTTATTGTATACTATTTTTTCTTCGTAATGAACAGGTGTAGAAATCTTAAGCCGTAAGGTCAAAGAAGTAACACCTTGCGGCTTTTTTGTTTCTCACTAACATTTATTATAATCTACAAAAAGGAGGTAGCAGCACATGGCTAAAGGCAAGGTTAAATGGTTCAACAACAAGAAAGGCTATGGATTCATTACCCTTGAGTCAGGTAACGATGTATTTGTGCATCATACCGCAATTCAGGGTGAAGGCTATAAGTCGTTGGAAGAAGGCCAGGAAGTCGAAGTCGAGACCCAGATGAGCGCAAAGGGTGAACAGGCAACCAAGGTCACAAAGTTGTAAACCTAAAAAAGACGGTAAAGGCCCGGCAGAAAATGCCGGGCCTTTATTTTTTTGCGCAGAGGCGCACACCGCCGCAACCCTTAGCGGCGGGTGTTTGCGCAGAGGCGCACACCGCCGCAACCCTTAGCGGCGGGTGTTTACTGCCGGCGCGGTTTTGAAAATCCGCTTGCTCACACTCTCTTTTCCCCCCGCCGCATTCCCAGCTTTATCTTGACACTACTATCAAATCAGTTACAATACTTGCGTTATTTGTCCATGCAGCATGGCGCTTAAATTATAAGAAATCGCATAGTGCCGTTTTGCTGATGTTTCTGAACCAATACTATGGAAAATTCAAAAAATTCAGCGTTAAAGTTCATAGTTTTATTGGGTTTGGTAAGCTTATGCGCTGATATTACCTACGAGGGCGCACGCAGCATTACGGGGCCTTTCCTTGCTACTCTGGGTGCATCTGCCGTAGCCGTCGGTTTTGTTGCCGGTTTTGGAGAATTGATCGGTTACGGTTTACGTCTTTTTTCGGGATATGTCACCGATAAAACAAAAAAATACTGGTTTATCACCATAATCGGTTACGCAGTTAACCTTATTGCAGTGCCGCTTTTAGCATTCGTTGGACGCTGGGAGATCGCAGGCGCGCTTATTATCATGGAACGGATGGGTAAGGCCATTCGTACTCCCGCCAGAGACGCTATGCTTTCCTATGCAACCAAGAAGCAGGGCCGCGGCTTTGGTTTTGGTTTGCATGAGGCCATGGATCAGATTGGTGCCTTAACCGGGCCTTCGCTTATGGCTTTGGTGCTTTATCTAAAAGGGGGATATAGAAATGGATTTGCGATTCTTCTTGTGCCTGCTCTTTTTGCAATCGCAATTTTGCTCATCGCCCGATACGTCTATCCCAACCCGCATGAATTTGAAATACCTACCCCTGCGCTTAAAGGTAAAGGTTTAAAGCGGCCTTTTTGGTTATATTTAGCGGCTATATCTTTAGTTGCTGCAGGGTATGCAGATTTTCCATTAATCGCATATCATTGTAAGAAAATGGCGATTGCCTCCGACAGTTTTATTCCGCTTTTTTATACTGTTGCAATGGGGATTGATGCGATTGCCGCGCTTATTTTCGGCCGTCTTTTTGACCGCATCGGGATGTCGGCGATGATTATTGCGGTTGCTATTTCATTACTTTTTGCTCCCATGGTCTTTTTTGGTAGTCTTTGGATGGTGTTTGCGGGAATGCTTGCCTGGGGTATAGGCATGGGGGCACAGGAGTCAATTATGCGTGCAGCAGTGGCTGACATGGTGCCTAGCGAGAAGCGGGCTTCTGCATACGGGATATTCAATACCGGCTATGGCGTATTCTGGTTTCTAGGAAGTGTTGCTATGGGATTTTTATACGACATATCAATACCTCTTCTTGTCATATTTTCCGTGGGGGCGCAGTTTGCTGCTATTCCCATATTTATCTGGACTAAGAAAAGCCTTGCGTCAGTCACACGTGAGCCTTTAAAAAACGTTTAAATTTATACTAAAAAGTGCTTGCTAACCTTCAGGCAACTTGTTATAATTTTTAATACTTTTAAAGGGCCCGTAGCTCAGTTGGTTAGAGCAGTTGACTCATAATCAATTGGTCCGGGGTTCGAGTCCCTGCGGGCCCATTGATTAACTATATATCCGAGATGTTCTTCGGAAAACTAAATTAGTGGTTGTCTGAGTGGCCCTCGGATCTAATAGT
>JAQUOR010000191.1 GCA_028717025.1 Candidatus Omnitrophota bacterium
AAGTCAAAAAGGCATGACAGGTCCAGATCGCCGTCAATGGTTACCACCTCTTCCTTGGGAAATTCCAGGCCCTGGCACAGCGTATCGAGCAATCCGGGATCAAATGCTTTCTCCACTTGAAGATGGACTATTTTTGCTCTCGGCCGTTTTTTCACTTCTTCTTCGATTGCCTTAAGCAGATTCGGCGCATATTCTTCATTGATGGATAATTCGCTGTCGCGGATGACCCGGAACGCAGAGTTACCCACAATTTTGTAACCCCGAAAGAAATTATTCAGATTAGAACGCACGATCTCATCCACCAGGATAAAATTAAGTTCGTCTTTTTCGCCGGGAAGCCTTACCAAACGCGAAATGACTTTAGGCACAGGAATAATTACTAAATGCATCTGCTCATAACGCGCAAGGTTAACCGCAAAGGCGATCGTCTTTGAAGGCAATACCGGAAAGGGATGGCCCTGGTCAACTGCCATGGGCGTCATGATAGGAAAAAGAGTAGTTTCAAAATAGCGTTTTACGTACTTTGCCTGTACGGGACTGAGTTCCTCTATTTTTTTAAAAAATATCTTATTTTTTTCAAGCTCCTTCTGGATCTTGTCCTGATACACTTCATAGAGCTTTTTTATAAGCTGTTCTGTTTTTTCTTTTATTCCGGGATAAAGTTCCTGCGGATAAAAGCCAAAGGCATCCTCTTTGTTATAGCCGGAATCAAGAAGCCGTTTTAAACCGGCGACGCGCACCATAAAAAATTCATCAAGGTTATTGACGAAGATAGAGAGAAACTTTATCCGCTCTAAAAGCGGATTACGCGCATCAATAGCCTCCTCCAATACTCTTTCATTGAAGGCAAGCCAGCTTAAATCCCGCTGCAAGAATTTTTCTTTTGGGTCTTTCGCTTTCTGTTCCATAGTATTAAATTTAGTGGTAACGCCTCCGGGCTAAGGCTACGATGCCTCCCGCCTACACTAAGATTCGGCGGCCTGCCTGCCGGCGAGGCAGGGATCCCGCCGGGATTTAAATCGCAGGCGGGACGTTTATATATCCGTCTCAGGGCTACGGTAAACGTCTTATATGTACTCGACGTAACCGCGAGCTGTTTACCGATACGGGCTTTCCGCCTACGCTAAAGCTTCGGCAAGACTGCTCCGAAGCTTAAAGAGCGAAGGAGAGCGTTACCCTGAACGTTGCCGATATTATTATACGTATTTAACGGAAAGATTTATTTTATTGCCGGTTAATTCTTCGAATAATTCCTTCTTTTCCAGGAACTCTCCCTTTTCCAGGATAAAGTTACCCTCTACATTTACTACCACGGTGACGTCCTGATTTTTTCCGAATTGAATTTCCATTTTTTTGACCTTCTGCTTATGGGAACGGTCCAATGCGTTCGCAACGCGCAATATCACCGATAATTTCTGCACCAGGACCTGCTTATCGAGGGGTAATGATTTATATAATACATGATTCTCCATCGGCGGGATTTTGCGATGATACCGGGCGATGCAGGCGATCATTTTGATTTCCTCTTCGGTGAGCCGGAAAAGGTTTAACGAATTGATGATATATTCCGCGTGTTTATGGTGCGAGCGGTTATGGATAAACATCCCGATATCGTGCAGATATGCTGCCAGGATCAAATACAGCGAATCTTTCTTCTTTAAGCCTAATTGGTCTTTCAGATTGTCAAAAAGGGTATCCGCAAGCTCAGCTACTTTTTTTGCATGATTGATATCCACGTTATACCTGGTGCATAAGAAATTAGCCACCGAAATGAGCTGATTGGTTTTGTTGTATTTCGGCGAAAATTCAAGGTCCAGGAGTATGTTTGCTAAAATCGCTTCAGCCAGAGAAGTTTCAAGGATATAAAGGTTGCGGTTTGCGATAAGGGTAAAGAAAAGATTTAAAATAATGGCGTAGCCGATGACCGTATCGGCATTCTCCAGAGGGATCTTATAGGCCTTGCTGAGCTCTTCGCTGCTTTTATCGGCAATCTCGGAGATGACCGTTGCGGTATCTTCAACGCTGACCTGGAAGAACTGGGATTCGCGTTTTTTATTCGGCAGGATATTCTGCAGGTGCTGATAATAATTTTCATCGATAAAAATGATGTCATCTAACGTTATCTGAGGGATCCCCCGTTTTAAATAGGCGAATTCATTCTCGATGTATTCCCTGACTGCCTCGTAGTTCTCCTCCGAACTACCCCCCAATTTACTCATCAATTGCTTTAACCTGATAGTGCCAAGCGGCAGGCCCAAGTTCATCAGCGTGAAACCCTTCTCCATAACGGAAATGTCGAGGCTGCCCGCGCCCAACTCCGCAATGAGTAAATTTTTGGTATGGATGGGATATGTGTCTTTGAGGCGGTGATAGAGGTAACAATCGATATAGTAGACAATGTCGCCGGCAGTCAGCACTTCGATGTTAAAATCAGTCTTACGCAATACCGCGTCAATAAAGATATCTTTATTACGCGCTTCTCTGACTGCGGTGGTGGCAATCACCATCACCTCAGTTACTTCATATTCCTTCAAAACCTGTTTATATTTTTCCAGGATATTTATGGTCTGATTGATGGTCTCCTGAGAGATGCGTTCCTTAAAAAAGGTATGCTTACCGATAGGAATCGTAGTACGCAAAGATTCTATGGTTTTAATACCCTCGCCTGCGCGCTCACCGATAACAAGCTTGATGGAGCTCGAGCCTATGTCGATAACGCCTGCGCGTATAGAAGTCTTCTTTTCCATGATAAAAGGCTGATAAATGTTACGATTTTAAATGGATTTAAGCGGGAACCTGCCTAAAAATGCCCTTAAAGAATAACACCTTTTAAGAGTAAAGTCAAGCCGGGGAGCGGGCCAAAATGGGCCTTTGCGCAGGTTACGCTAAGGCCTTATTCCATGCTGAACGAAACGGTTCTATTACGAAAAACAACGTCTATTTCGTCTTATCGTCTTTAGTTTTCTCTTCAATGACTTTCTCGGTAATTGCGTACGGCACTTCGACGTATTTTTCAAAATGCATCACGTATGAAGCGCGGCCGCTGCTTAGAGAACGTAGTGTAGTTGCGTAACCGAACATTTCCGAGAGAGGCGCTTCCGCAGAGATGACCTGCATGCCGCCTTTCATTTCCATGCCCAGCACTTTACCGCGCCGCGAACAGATATTTCCCACCACCGCGCCTACATGTTCTTCGGGCGTGGTTACTTCAAGGGACATCAACGGTTCAAGAAGTACCGGGTCGCATTTCATAAATCCCTTTTTGAAACACTCTATCGCCGCAATCTTAAAGGCTATTTCCGAAGAATCAACGTCATGATAAGAACCATCAGTAAGGTCGACTTTTACATCAACCACCGGAAAACCTGCATATACTCCCCGCTTCATTATTTCGATAACACCCTTTTCGACTGCCGGAACATATTCCTTCGGGATTGCTCCACCCACAACCTTATTCTCAAATTCAAAACCTTTGCCGGCTTCAACCGGAGAGAGTTCCAGTACAACGTGTCCATACTGTCCGCGGCCACCGCTCTGCTTTATATGCTTGTATTCCTCTTCAACGCTATCCAATATTGTTTCTCGATAGGCGACTTTTGGTTGTCCCACGGTCGCTTCAACGCCAAACTCGTGTTTCAAACGGTCAACGATAATCTCAAGATGTAATTCGCCCATACCCGAAAGTACGGTTTCATTTGTTTCCTCATCGAAGTGTACGGTAAATGTCGGGTCTTCTTCGGCAAGACGCGATAAACCCTTGCCGAGCTTATCCTGATCGGAGCGGCTCGATGATTTAACGCTTATGGACATAACCGGCGCCGGGAATTCTATTGCTTCCAGAATAATCGGGTTGTTTTCATCGCACAAGGTATCTCCGGTAACCGTATGGTCAAGGCCGATGACTGCAGCGATGTCTCCTGAAGTAATACTTCCTATATTCTCCCGCTGGTTAGCGTGCATCTGTAAGAGCCTGCCTACTCGCTCCTTATGTCCTTTTGTCGCATTATACACATACGAGCCTGCTTCCAGTTTTCCCGAATAAACCCTGAAATACACCAGTTTTCCCATGTGAGGGTCTGACTGCACTTTAAAAGCAAGCGCGGAAAACGGCTCCTCGTCGCTGGGTTAGATCGGAAGAGCGGC
>JAQUOR010000192.1 GCA_028717025.1 Candidatus Omnitrophota bacterium
TCACTTTCGCTTTCATCTGCATTACCGTATCAATAAGATTAATGCTTACTTTAAGAAGATTGTCTTTAGAAAAGAATTTGTCGCTTAAAATTTTTATTCCGCCGGCGCTGACATCTTTACAAACGGTATAGAAATACGTATTCGAGGAAAGGACACTGCACTCAACGGGAAAGGAAATGCCGGCCCGTGAATATTTTCTGCGCTCATCCGTAATAGGTCTAATCGCCATCATAAGGATATCTTCCCCTATAAACAAAAAACTGGACCCGTGGCTTTTGACCAACAAGTCCAGTTGTCATCATAAACATACCATATTTTCCGTTTTTTTTCAAGGAAACGGCAAATTATTTAAGTAAAATTCTGATTGTGCCGATTTTCGTCCCCGTATTCTTTCATGAGGGCAGGTCCGTCTGAGGCTAAAAGACACACCTGCCTACCAGTCCTCGCAGCAGTGTACAGTTTCAGAATCATATAACGTCTTGCGGCAACGGTTACGATGCTCGTTTCGTCTATCCCTGTTGGGCCATGGCTATAAGCTAATAAATATCATCGTTTAAGACGTAACCGTTGGCCATTTACCGATACGGGCTTCGCGACCATAACCGTTACCGGAATAGCGAAAATTACGCGAACAGGCAGGTAAGTCAGCCTTAAAAAGGTTTGAGACGGACTAGTTGACAGGTAAAATTACGGGTATCGCTTAAAGAGGAGGCAGGCATTATTGGAACCGAAACCGAACGAATTAGACAGCACTATATCCAGCTTTGCAACTCGTGCCGTCTTCGGCACATAATCTAAATCACATTCGGGATCAGGGTCCTCGTAATTAATAGTCGGGGGGATGGTCTGGTGCTCAATCGCCAGACAACAGGAAACGGCCTCGATGGCGCCCGCAGCACCTATGGAATGTCCAACCATGGATTTTGTGGACGAAATCGGTACCTTGTAGGCATACTCGCCAAATGCCGCTTTTATCCCTTTAGTCTCGATGGAGTCGTTTAATTCCGTGGAAGTGCCGTGCGCATTGATATAGTCGATGTCCTTGGGGGCAACGCCGGCTTCCCTTAAAACCTTTTGCATCAGAAAGCTGATATCTTCTGCTCCTGGCGCAGGCATTACCATGTGATGCGCCCCGCTGTTTGCAGCATACCCTATAATTTCAGCGTATATATGAGCGCCTCGCGTACGCGCGTGATGCAGCTCCTCAAGGATAAGCGTTGCCGCGCCCTCAGCGAGAACAAAACCATTGCGGCCGGCGTCAAAAGGCCGGCTTGCACGGACAGGTGCTTCGTTTGTTTTTGAAAGGACCCTCATCGCATCATAGGCACCGAAGGTAAATTGCGTCAACGGCGCTTCCGCACCGCCGGTAAATATCAAATCTGCTTCGTTGTATTTAATTGTGCGATATGCCTCGCCAATCGCATTTGTGCCTGAAGCACAGGCATTCGCAATGACCATGCTCGGTCCTTGAAGCTTAAAAAAAATAGCGATCTGAGAAGAAACGGCATTAGGGGTTATACGCGGAACGCATAAAGGATTTAAACGATGGGCTCCTTTTTCGTAGCCTTTCATTATCTGTTCTTCATGAAACAAAACGCCCCCAAGACCCGAGCCAAATATAACGCCGATCCTGCTGGGCTCTTCTTGCGATAGATCAAGAAGGCTGTCGTCAAAAGCACCCTTTGATGCAGCAAGACCGAAATGGACAAAACGATCTACTTTTCGTGCGAATTCATGGGGTATAAAATCAGAGGGATTAAATTCCTTTACCTGACTGGCGATTTTTGAACGGAAACGAGAAGTATCAAAATTATCGACAAGGCTGACACCAGAAGTACCCTTAACGCTGGCCTTCCAGAAATCATCTTTGCCTATGCCGATAGACGACACCACACCCAATCCGGTAACGACAACTCTTCTTTCTTCCATACAAACGAACCTCTCCGGCACTTACTCTAATTCATCAGGATGCCCTGTTGGGCTATCCACCAGGATGCCCTGTTGGGCTATCCACCAGGATGCCCTGTTGGGCTACCCCATCAGGCTAAAGGCCTACGGGACAACAACGCAAATATCTGAAGTATCAACTACCCGGACACTTGCGCCACGCACCTTTCTTTTCCAGCGGCCGCTTCTTACTTTTATGGCCTGTACAGAGAAACAATCATACTAACCCCTTTTAAAGATTCCTGAAACACCGTTTAAAACCTGAAAGATAACCCATACGCGTCCCAGGCACATCCAAGGGTAGCCTAAAAAACCCGGGGATTTCTGCGAAGGATCAAATGCGGGGATTGAAAAAGCAGAATCTGGTGCCGTAAAGACAAAAGCATCCTCTGATGTTGCGAAAGTACTAATTAGGATTTTTTCAGAGCTTTTGCGAAAGCCTGTTCAAATAACTCAATACCTAAGTTCATTTCACTTTCACTGATGTAGAAGGAAGGAGCAAGAGTAAAAACATTCTTGTAGTAGCCTCCTACATCTAAAATCAAACCGTATTTTTTCCCTCCTGCGGTCAATTTTCCGCTTAAACCAATTTCTTCGATTTTGTCAGTCAACTCTTTCGATGGAGTAAAACCATCCGCTTCGCAGATTTCCACCCTCACTGCGAGCCCGAGATTATCGACATCGCCTATCTGGCGATATTTTTTCTGTAATTCTTTTAGACGCGCCACCAGATATGCTCCCTTCTCGGGAATATCAAGAGCAAAATTTGATTCTTCTATCAGCTTCATCGTCTCAAGACCCACTGCCGTACCCAAGGGATTGGAAGAAAATGTCGAATGTGTTGAGCCTGCGCCGAATACGGCAGGAGAAATCAATTCTTCCTTTGCCCATATTCCCGATAAAGGGTTAAGGCCGTTGGTCAAGGCTTTACCGAAAACGATTATATCGGGGATAACGTTAAAATGCTCTATTGCCCACAATTTACCTGTCCGGTAAAATCCCATTTGTACTTCATCATCAACCAAGAGGATCTTGTACCGGTTTAAGATCTCTTTTAATTTCGAAAAATAATCTTTCGGGGGCACAATATAACCACCCGTACCCTGCACGGCTTCCACGTAGAACGCACCGAATTCGCACTTGTTTGATTTTGTATTTAATACACCGTAATACTCACTCTCAAAAAGGCGCTCAAATTGTTTCAGACAATACAGACCGCACGATTCTTTCCTTTTCTCATAGGGACAGCGGAAGCAATACGGATAAGGAATAAAGCATGACCTGTCGGAAAAATGTCCGAATCTTTCACGATACCGGTAGCTTGAGGTAATCGCCGAAGCTGCCAGGGTCCTGCCGTGATATCCCCCCATAAAGGAAAATACCAGATTTTTCCCGGTATGATTCCTGACCAGCTTTAACGAATCTTCTATGGCCGCGGAACCGCCAACGTTAAAATGGACCCTCCCCTTCTCTTCAAAGGCAATTTCCATCCGCTGGGAGATTTTTACGGCAAGATTGATCTTTTCTTCGTGCAAATATTGACATGCCAATTGCGGCAAAGTGTCGATTTGTCTTTTTAAAACTTCGTTAAGACGGGGATTACGGTAACCAAAATTAGCGGCAGAATACCACATTTGCAAATCAAGGTACGGAACACCTTCCCGGTCATAGAGAAAGTTCCCCTCCGCCTGGCTAAAAATCTTCGGGTTCTTAGAGTAATGAACGGTATCCCCCCATGAACAATACTTTGCTTCAAGCGCTAAGAGTTCGCTCTCCGGGGTTTTCAAAAGCTTTTTGTTTACTTTTTGACGCGGTATCATAATAACTCCTCCCTACAATATATATATACGTCTCTTAAGTTTTTGAAAGCAATGCAGGGCCTCTTTGCGCGGCGAAAATGCTTCAGAAGCCTTCCTTTCGCAAATGTCAGTTTCGTGCTTTCTGCAGCGCACACATCAGAAAGACCATCACCAATATAAATAGAGATTGTATCATTTTTTATTTTATCCAACAAGGTATTTTTTTTGCAATGAGCACACCTACCACACGCTCTGTTTTGACGCGGAAATGAAGGATAGAGCCTGTTTTTCACGAATTTCAGGGTATTTGCATAAATAGGTAAAGGAGCGATTCTATTATTCTTAAGGATATCTTTTATAATAAAAGAAAAACTATCGCTCACGATAGAAACGTAT
>JAQUOR010000193.1 GCA_028717025.1 Candidatus Omnitrophota bacterium
CAAAAGAAAACGAACCTTTTTGGGAAAGTCCTTGGGGGCATGGCCGGCCCGGCTGGCATATCGAGTGTTCGGTGATGAGCCAGAAATATTTAAAGACCGAGACTTTGGACATTCACGCCGGAGGACGCGACCTTGTGTTTCCGCACCACGAGAACGAAGCTGCGCAGGCGCAGGCACTTACCGGTAAGCCCTTTGCCAACTATTGGATACACCATGGCTTGCTTACCATAAACGGACAGAAGATGTCGAAATCTTTGGGGAATTTTGTGACAGTAAAAAATTTTATGGAGAAATATAAGGATTCAGATGTTCTTAAATTATTTTTTTTAGCCGCACACTATTCGCAGCCTGTAGATTATAACGATAAAAAGATAGAAGAAACAAGAAGTTCCTTAGAACGAATCAATAATTTCTTGTTTGAAACACATGATTCTAAATTCCAAAATGCCAAAACATCTTCAAAATCTATCGAATCCATTAAAAACATGAGGAATAAATTTATGGGCGCAATGGATGATGATTTTAATACACCCCAGGCGTTAGCTGTAATTTTTGATCTGGTGAGCTTGGCTTATAAACATACGGAAGATCCTACCTTTGTTTGGGAAGCTGAAAAATTAATAAGGGAATTATCGGGTATTTTCTCTTTAAGTTTAGACAGGTCACGGATTTTTATTTTTTATGACGAAGGAGAAATTAATGCAATGATTCAGGCTAGGGAAAAAGCACGTAAAGAAAAAAAGTATAAACTCGCGGACGATATACGAAAAAAACTAGAACAAAAAAACATTATCTTAAAAGATGGTAAAGACGGTACCAGCTGGCATTGGAAAATTTAAAAAAAGCTGATAGCTGAAAGCTGAAGGCTGTTAGCTTAAGAAAGGCATATATGAAGAAAAAAGCATTTTTTATTACTCTGGAAGGACTTGAAGGCAGCGGGAAAAGCAGTGTTATTAATTTTCTTGAAAACATTTTTAAGAAAAACAAACTTCACGTTGTGGTGTTTCGTGAGCCAGGTTCAACGCGCATCGGAGAAAAAATAAGGGAGATCCTTCTGGATAAAAAGAACAATGAACTTTCGTCGCATACAGAATTATTGCTGTACCTGGCAGCGCGTACCCAGCTTATCGAAGAAAAGCTTCAAGCTGCGCTTAGTAAATTTGATGTCGTGATCTGTGACCGTTTTTTTGATTCGACACTGGTCTACCAGGGGTATGCGCTTGGCCTTGGAGCAATAGTTGAAAAAGCAGTAGCGATGTTCTCTTTAACGGTCATCCCGGATCTTACGTTTATCCTGGATACGCCGGCGAAAAAAGGTCTTGCGCGCATTGCACATAAAGATCGCATTGAGTCCCGGCCCTTGCGCTTTCACAATAAATTGCGGCAAGGATACCTAAAGCTTGCGCGCAAATATCCTGCGCGTATTAAAGTAGTTGACGCCGACAGCAGTTTGCCGGATATTTACAAAAAAGTTGAAAGTATTTTAAAAGAAAAAATTATCAGTTGCAAGCTGTATGACGCAGGATGCAGGCGGTAAGATTGATACAGCATTTCAAATCCTGAAGCTTGAAGCCTGCAGCACATAATCCTTGCCATGAACGAAGAGAAAATAATAAATTATTTTAAGTTATTGAAAAAAGACGGACTCCTGGGGACTTCCTATCTTTTTATCGGGGATAATCTTTCGCTTGTTCTCGATATTATTAAATTGATCAATTGCCGGGAGGCAGAAGGCGCCTGTGGCGCTTGTTGGGATTGCAAGGCCCTGCAATCAAAGAGCCATCCGGATTTATTTGTTGTCGAACCCGAACCGACATCCATTAGAATCGAACGGGTGCGGGAGAGCCAGGGCTTTCTTGCCTTGAAAAGCTACCGCCTGCCGAAAAAGGTAATTCTGGTCAAGGGCGCGGAAAATTTTAGCCTTGAGGCAGCCAACGCGTTTCTTAAAACCCTGGAAGAACCCCCAAAGCATTCTTTTATCGTCATCAACGCTTCCAAGACCGACGGGTTGCTTCCCACCATAATTTCCCGCTGCCGTAAGATATTTTTACCTTTTTATGGGCAAACATTGGCTCAGACAAAACCCGCTCTTATCAATTCATTTTTAGCCGGGGAAAGGATAAAGTTCAATGATCGTAAGGAGTTTGGTTCTTTTCTTGCAACCCTGGTCAGCCTCTTTCGGGACTACCTTATCGCTGAAGCCGCCCCCCAAAATAATCAGTTGCTTAATACCGGCGACTATGAGATAATTTTGCAGTCTTTGCGCCGCAACAACCGCTATAATGTTACGCAATTGCAGGAAATCCTAAGGAATATCCTTAAAGTGTACGGCGCATACGCGAGTGTGAACGAGAACCTAGCGCTCAATATGATCAGGGTAAAATTATGAAGATGGCATTAGTACGATTACGGGACGCAGGGCAACTGTTGACCTATCAGGTGGGAGACGGCATTGTTATCGGCGATTACGTTATCGTTGAAGCAGACAGGGGCCTGGATTACGGCGAAATAGTGGAAGTGGGCGAAGGCGATAGCATGTGCAATAAGCAATGCTGCAACCAGGAAAAAGATACTACCGTAAGAACCATTTTACGCAAAGCCTCTCCCGAAGATTTAAAACAAATAAACGAAAACAAGAAAGAAGCCAAGGATGCGATGAAAACCTGCGCCCGAAAAGTGCGGGAATATAAATTGCCGATGAAGCTGGTTGATGCGGAATATTCGTTCGACAGGAAGAAGATTATTTTTTATTTTACTGCCGAAGGCAGGATCGATTTCCGCGAGCTCGTCAAAGACCTTGCCAAAGTTTTTAAGATACGGATTGAAATGCGCCAGATAGGAGTGCGGGACGAAGCCAGGCTCTTTGGAGGAGTAGGGCCCTGCGGCCAGACACTCTGTTGCGTGAGGTTTTTAAAAAATTTTGAAGCGGTGAGTATGAAGATGGCTAAAACGCAACGGCTGCCCTTGACCAGCGGGAAAATCTCCGGCATCTGCGGCAGGCTTATGTGTTGTCTTTTCTACGAGTATAAAACGTACCGCGATCTATCAAAAGGCCTGCCCAAGGATGGCCAGATTATCGATACGCCCCAAGGCAAGGGTAAGGTTATTTCAGTCAACGTCTTAAAGCGCCTGGTGCATGTGGCTCTGGAGGACGGCAGAATCGAGAAAATACCTTTCCCTGAAGAACCTTCCACACCCGATAATGAATAAATTTTAGTCCTTTCCCGATTTCATAGCTAAGGGAAAGAACACGATTGCAGCGATTAGAAAATGAGTACAGAGATTTCAGGGAAAGCTACAACGGCTCTAATCACTGTAATCTATGTTTAATCTCTGGAATCAGAAGTTTTCCTGCAAATAATGCAGGAGTAAATTAAAATTAATCATGGAACATTCGTCCAATAAAGCTGAGAAAGCTTCCAAATTTTACCTCACTACACCTATCTATTACGTTAACGCCAGTCCCCACATAGGCCACGCCTATACCAATATTATTGCGGATTGCATGGCGCGTTTCAGGCGCCTGTGCGGCGATGATGTTTTTTTCTTAACCGGCACCGACGAGCACGGCGAGAAAGTAAAAAAAGTAGCAGATGCCGCAGGCAAGGACGTAAAGAGCTTTGTTGACGAAGTATCCCAGAATTTTGTTATCCTCTGGAAATACCTTAACATATCGTACGATTCGTTTATCCGTACGACCGACGAGGTCCATGTGCGGGTCGTGCAAAGAGCGATACAAACGCTCTATGAGAAAGGCGATATCTACAAGGCAAAATATCGCGGTTATTATTGCATGCCTTGTGAATCGTTTTGGACCGATACCCAGGTTAAAGAAGCAGGAGGCTGTCCCGATTGCAAGCGTCCTGTCGAGGAGATAGAGGAGGAAAACTACTTTTTTAAATTATCGAAATACGAGCCCTGGCTGCGTTCTTATCTGAAGGATAATCCCGATTTCATAAAACCAAGCACGCGTTATAACGAAGTAATAGGGTTTTTAGAAACAAGTCACCTTGCTGACCAGTGTATTTCCCGCCCTATAAAACGAGTATCGTGGGGTATCCCTTTTCCGTTTGATGCAAATTACGTGGTGTATGTCTGGTTCGATGCTTTATTAAATTACATC
>JAQUOR010000194.1 GCA_028717025.1 Candidatus Omnitrophota bacterium
CTCCGTAGGTATCAACTACGATTTTGCGTCCGGTCATGCCAGTATCTGATTGAGGGCCACCGATTACGAATTTTCCGGTTTCGTTAATATAATATTTGGTATTTTTATCAATATATCCTTTAAGGATAGGTTTAGCAATGGTTTCTATGATTTCCTGGCGCGCTTTTTCGGTAATCCTTTTTTTATCCTTCTTTGGATCTAATATGTTTTCCGTATGCTGACAGGCAAGGACTACTGAATCAACCCTTTTGGGGTGGCCGTCATGATATTCAACGGTTACTTGTGATTTTCCATCAGGGCCGAGATATTTTAAAATATTCTCATGGCGGACATCAGCCATGCGTTTTACCAGCTTATGCGCCAGCATAATAGGAAGAGGCATGAGCTCATCAGTTTCTTTACACGCGTATCCTACCATCATACCCTGGTCGCCGGCTCCTCCCGTATTTACGCCTTGCGCTATATCCGGAGATTGGCTATTGATCGTGTTTATGATGGCGCAAGTATGATAATCAAAACCGTATTTCGGATCATCGTAACCAATTTGTTTGATAACTTCACGAGCTAATTTGTGTATGTCAACATAAGCGGAAGTTGTAATCTCCCCCCCTACCATAAGAAGCCCCATGGTGACAAACGTTTCGCATGCAACTCTACCGCTAGGGTCGTGTTTGAGTACTTCATCCAGCACTCCGTCAGAAATTTGGTCACACAACTTATCCGGATGGCCTTCCGCAACTGACTCAGAAGTAAAATAGAACTTCATTCTCGTACCTCCTTAGAATTAAATGTTTGGAACCGTATTGTTTTTTTCCAAAGTTTTTTCTTCCAAAACAGCCTTATCTTCTGTGGGTTGAGCGTTATTATTCTCCTCAGCGTTAGCTTGAACCGTTTCTTCTTTTGATGCCAGGATCATGAATTCCTCAAGCTTAGGCAAATCTTTTAGCGCGTTAAGGCCGAAGTATTCCAAAAATTTTCTTGTAGTTACATAAAGAAACGGTTTGCCTGGAACTTCCTTGCGCCCCTCAATTTTTATAAGCCCTAAATCAGTAAGATGTTTCATTACCCCGTCGATATTTACTCCGCGAATTGACTCTATCTCCATTCTGGTTATAGGCTGTTTGTAAGAGATGATTGCAAGCGTTTCCAGGGAAGCCACAGACAGTTTTTGCTTCCCTCTTTCGCGGTACATTTTTTTAATCCACATTTCACTTTCCGGAGAAGAACACATCTGAAATCCGCCGGCAACCTTAACTATTGAGATGCCACACGGTTTGTTCGTGTAGTCAGTTACCAATTCTTCAAGCGCTTCTTCTACCAGCCTTTTATCAACGCTAAGTATTTCGCTAAGTTCAGCAATTTCGATAGGTTTTTCGTTTACAAAGAGCAAAGATTCCGCGATAGATTTTATTTTACTTTTATCAAGAGGTAAACTTTCTTGCTTTTCCATAGATATATACCTTAAATGAACTTATCTCTATTTGCGCTGACGGTAGATTTCGTTTAAAAGATCTTCCGTATTGTCTATCTCAGGCTGCGTATGCAGCGCTTTTTTTACCATTTCTTCTATCTCTTTACTATTATACTGAAGGCGTTTTAAAATATTGGACGCCTCTTCGACTATTTCTTTTTTAACGGGAGTTTTTTTGCATTCTTCAGAACGCATTAAGGCAAATCTGCCTACTTTGCCTTGTAGGGTTGCTATGATTTGCTTTGCTTTTTGCATTCCTATACCCTCGAGGCTTTTTAAAAAAACAAGGTCACCGTCTTCTATCGCTTGCGCGATTTGGGAAATCGGTTTATCAAAAGCTTTTAAAGCCACTTTAGGCCCTATACCGGAAATGCTGATGAATTTTTCAAAAAACTCTTTTTCCAGTTCATCCACAAAACCAATCATAACCGGAATCCCCCTGTTTTTATCCATATTGAAATAATGATATATCACAAGTTCGACAACGCCGCTGTCATTATGCAGTAATCGGCTTGAAACTGTCCGCGGCGTATTGATTTCGTAGCATATACCGCCAACATCGACAATTGCCTTAGTCTCTTCTTTTTTAATCAATTGGCCGCGTACTTTTGCTATCATTGTATAATTCTATCCCGTTTTTTCATCCAGGCACCAGTTAGCTTGCGTCTTACCGGTGCAGGGTTTTGTTTCGTCGCAGAAAGCATTAATGATCTTACTTTTTCTTCGTGCGAAAATGCAACCACCAAAGAAAACGCATCAGCCGTGTGATTTGAAATAAAACTTTTACCCGTGATGTTCTCGGCCATTCGCTTAACGCGGAAAGAGTCGGCGCTGCCTTTGCCTAAAAATGCTTTTCTCGCCCGCGTAGGCGAATATTCAAAGATCTCAAGTCCTTTTTGCTCGGCAAGCACAACAACCACGCCGCGCACCTGCGCAAGTATTCCCAAAGTCAGGGGATGCTTATAGTGCGAATAAAGTTTTTCAAGAGCCATGGCCTGTGGCCTGTATTCTTTAATTTCTTTTTCAAGCTCTTCGTAAATAAACTTAAGCTTTTGCGAAAAAATATGTTTTTTTGATGTTTTTATCTCGCCTTCCTTTATTAATTTAATCTCGGCATTTTTTGTTTCGCAGATAACATAGCCATTAACTTGAAGGCCAACATCAACAGCACAAACTACCATTTTTTGTTTACGGCATTTCAGCTGCAATCTGTTCAAGCAGCTCATCAGAGATATCAAAATTAGCATGCACCTTTTGAACGTCTTCTTGCTCCTCCAATGCTTCGATAAGCGAAAGTAATTGTTTAGCGTCAGAGGCAACCGCCACCTTTACCTTAGAGCTTGGTATCATGGTTATTTCTGTTTCTTCCATTTTTATATTCTTGGCCCGCAGAGCTTCCTTTAACTGTTCGAAATCCTTGGGGTCTGAAAAAATTTCATAATTCTTTTCTCCAACCTGGACATCATCTGCGCCTGCGTCAAGGCTGATACTATAAAGCTCATCTTCGTTTTTAATCTGGCTTTTATCTATAAGAATGTAACCTTTTTTCTTAAACATCCAGGAAACGCTGCCTGCTCCGGCAAGGCTGCCGGTTTTTTTGGAAAAAATATTTCGCACTTCGGCAGATGTTCGATTTTTGTTGTCGGTAAGTGTTTCCACAATAAGAGCAACTCCGCCGGGACCGTAAGCTTCAAATATACAACTTTCGTAAGTAACGCCCTCAAGTTCCCCGGTTCCTTTTTTTATCGCCTTTTCGATATTATCTGAAGGCATATTTGCGGTTCGTGCCCTGTCAATTGCCGTACGAAGCCTGGCGTTTGTGTCCGGTTTGCCTCCGCCTTCGCGCGCAGCAACTGTAATTTCTCTTATTAACTTTGTAAAAAGCTGGCCGCGTTTTGCGTCGGCAGCCCCCTTTTTATGTTTAATACTTGCCCATTTTGAATGACCGCTCATGATTACCTCCTTAAATTTTTCGACGAAGTCGGGAAATTTAACCCCGAAGTGCTTCGTGTAAATTTTCTCGGCCTGCGGCCAGGAAAATTTACACGATATATAAGCGCAAGGGGTAAAATAACGATTTTCTTTTATTGCACTAAGAAGCCGACAGCTTCAGTCGCAAGCTTATCCGCCTCTGTATTTTTTTCTCTTTCGATGTGCGTTATACTGAATTTTTCTAATTTTGAAATAATATTTTTCGCAAGCACGAATAATGGATAAATATTTTTATTTTTTACTTTGAAGTTACCGTTTAACTGTTCGCAGAGAAGTTTACTATCCGAAAAAACTTCTGCGTCTCGTTCGCCCATACCAAGAACTTCAATAAGAGAAAAAATAAAAGCCATATATTCCGCAAAGTTATTGGTTTGTATGCCTAAATAAATACCGTTTTTTTTAACAAGATTATTATCTTTATAGATTAGATAGCCTATCCCGACATTTCCGGGATTACCGGCGGACGCTCCGTCTATGTAAACCTTAATCATAGGCTGAAATCCTCCGGAAGATAAAGAATCCTTACGCAGTTTTCGCAAAGAACAAGTTTGTCGTACATTTTTATTTCATTTATTTTTTGGTCAGTCATCCGCATATTACAAGCGCCGCAAATTTAAGTATTTATATTTACTGCGGC
>JAQUOR010000195.1 GCA_028717025.1 Candidatus Omnitrophota bacterium
TCATACCAGTCCAGGGCTTCTTTCCACTTACTTTGTTTCTGCAGAATTGCGCCAATATTGTTTAAAGCCCATTCATCCTCAGGATTAAGCTGAAAGGCTTTTTCGTAACAAACTATTGCTAGATCATTTCGTTTTTTATACTTTTCAAATAAAAAACCTAAATTTACATAAGCCCGGGAATCTTTAGGGAAATTCCTGATCACTTCCTTGTAGCATTTTATTGCCTCATCAAATCGCCCGGCATGTTCATAGCATATCGCTGGATCCAAACTGGAATCTGGATCTTCCGGATCAATTTTTATCAATTTCTTAGCCTCAATAAGTGCCTCATCAAGCATGCCCAGCTCTGAATATGCCCAAATGCGCTCTGCCAGCCTGCTCTTGTCTCTGGCTAATTCATTCTCTGTGTCTTCAGCATCAAAACAAATCCTCCCTTTAGCGAAATCGGAGTCGGCCTTTCTTTTTGGCGCAATAGTCAAAGGAATGCTCGCAAAATGTTGCTTATCCACTAAAATTTCTACTCTATGCGCCCCGTACTTACGAAATACAGGATTTAATTGGCGATAAAATCCAAATGCCTCTGCCTCTTCTGTAAACTCCTCTTCTACAACAATAGGACTCATTACTTTATTTCCATCGGCATCAACAATATATGCCTCAATTTTATGGTCTCCCGCTTCCGTAACGCGGTCGTATTCGATATCAACAACAAGCACAACTCTGCATTTAGACGGCAGCGCATTAATTTGCAAATAATGTATGCCTAGATTTTTTACATCCAATAAGCACTCTTTGTTAAATTTTACTTTCTTACATAAGAATACGAGCCTCGGCTTCATCTTTGCCTCCCATTGACCTTATCCCGTAAAAATGTACCATTTCCAGCTTGAAGAATTTGCGCTATACTGGGGTCAAGCAGGAGGTGGTTTCATGAAAAAGCGGTTCAGTGATGAACAGATCGCCTACGCCCTTAAGCAGGCGGAATCCGGCAACTCAGTAGCTGATATTTGCCGAAATTTGGGTGTAAGCGAAGCAACGTTCTACAATTGGAAGAAGAAGTACGCGGGGATGGGAGTGACTGAACTGCGTAAGCTCAAGGCACTGGAAGAAGAGAATCGTCAGCTTAAGCGACTTGTGGCGGATTTAAGCCTTGATAAGCACATGTTGCAGGATGTTCTCTCAAAAAAAATCTAAAGCCCGCGCGGAAGCGCGGCCTTGCCGAGTATCTCATACAGCAGTATTGGGTGAGTCAACGGCGAGCGTGCGGGCTGGTAAACTTGTGGCGATCATGCTATCACTACAAGAGCCGTCGAAAAGATAACACGCCGTTGGTGTTGCGATTGAAAGAGTTGGCAGCCGCGCGGCCACGGTTTGGCTATCCGCGGCTCTGGATGCTCTTGCGCAGGGAAGGCTGGCGGGTGAATAAAAAACGCATTCACCGTCTGTATAAGCTCCTGGGATTACAGCTGCGTTTGCGAAACAAAAAGAAGCGTTTAAGTCATGTGCGAGTACCACAAGAACAAGCACAGCATCCGAATGACCGCTGGAGCATGGATTTTATTACCGATCGGACTGATACCGGACAGCAGTTTCGCGTATTGGCAGTGATTGATTTGTTTACCAGGGAGTGTTTATTGCTGAAGGCAGGTGTAGCATTGACTGGCGAAAAAGTAGTCGCTTGTTTGGAGATTCTCCGCAGCACACGCGGACTCCCAAAGTCAATCACCATTGACAATGGTTCGGAGTTTGCCTCAAAGAAGATGGATGCGTGGGCGTATTGCCACGGGATAGCCCTTGATTTTATCAGGCCTGGCAGGCCCGTCGAAAATGCTTTTATAGAAAGCTTTAACGGACGTCTACGGGACGAATGCTTGAATACAAATGTCTTCTTTTCGCTTGAAGACGCTCAGTGCAAACTTGAGGCATGGCTCAAGGACTATAATACTACTCGCCCGCACACGTCTATCGGCAACATCCCGCCGGAGGAGTTCTCCGAGCGGTTCAAAAACCTAGCCCTAGAAGGTAAATTTCTCAACCCAGAAGTGGTACAGTTTTCGGGGTGAGGTCAGAACGGGAAAAACTCCAACTCACATTGGTACAGTCAATGGGGTAAGGTCCCCATGCCTATAAAACAAAAATCCTCCGCCGGTCAGAAACTGACCAACGAAGGTTTTACTTTTTTTACGTCCGGGATTTCCCCCTTCAAACACGGGACTTGTTTAATTCTTAATTACTTATAACACAACTTACCATTTTGTCAATGTAATTCGGATTAACTCATTGCCAAATTGTTTTTTCCCACTCTCTATCCTTAAGTTTTCCAGCATATGATAACAAAATATCTAATTCTCTAGCTTTTTTAATGTTCCATACCTTACTTAAAATATAAGCCTTGTAAAAATATTTACCGTATTCACTTCCAACATGAGATACTTTATATTTTTCCCTAGCTCCGATTATATTCCATATTCGGTTTAATCCAATTTTTGCATATTTGTCATAGATATAAAATAGATTGGGCTTATGAAAATGCAGGTACTTCGAAACAAAGGACCTGTTTTCCCTAGCGCCTTTTTCAATATTTTTCAAAATATCAGTTAACACATGTAAAACGGTTTCGTAAGCTTTTAAAATTTTTATAAAATTGCGATCATTTATATTCTGAGTTTTTAAGCCTGCCAATGCTTTATCAATTTTTTTACCGCGATTCTTTAACCTTATAACTAATTTATCGTAAAATTCATCCGTGTCTAAAACTTTGTTTTTGCGGCGCTCTAAAGCTACGGAATAAGCTCTTCCTATAAGCCATATTTTCGCATATATCTCATCGCATTTTGTATGTTTTGGATGTATTTTGCATAAATGACAAAGGGTTTTATATCCTAAAGGATACGTTGAACCTCTTACTTTTTTATGAGATTCTTCCTTTAATTTTAACCGGAGTTTCTTTATGTTAATAATTTTGTTTTCGGTCAATTACACCTCTCTATACTATCGGTTTAAAATCAAACCTACTATACACCTTACGACAGTTAGGTGTCAATGAGAAATAAAGCGTAGGCCCTAACTCTTTAACTCCCTAGGACATAAAAATAACGCTGATTCTGTTAAAGAATCACCGCTGTGATCGCGAATCCTCTCTCGTAGAGAGGTTAATTATTGGGGTCGCAGTAATACTTGGGGTCGCAAACCCTCTCTATTTCCCGGTTATTAATTATAGCTCAATAGGGTAGCTAAACAAGCGAAATTGCTGCATCAGAGAGTCCATTCCTCGCCCAAATATGTCCTTTTTGTCTGGAATTACTTTGTTATTTTATTTGTTATCTAACCATTCGTAGCCATTTCTCCTTAGTTGCTCTTTTAATCGTTGAAGTCGCAGCTGAAGGACCAAATCATCTTTTGCATATCTGTCCATTAAACAATTCACATCGTTATTCCACTGCTGCAGCGCATATGAGAATTTACCTACCCGATCATCATTGCCAGTTCGTGAAAGCATAAAACTTACTATAGCCTCAACGACTGTTCCGATCCCAAATTCCGGGACCGCCTTATTTACTAAGATATCCAATCTTTCTTGGGCGCTTTTTCCTGTAATCTGATAGCCTAATTCCCTTAAAAAACTATCTGAATCAGTTTTTTTCGTATCAATAGGCAGTAAGAGAAAAAACAATCCTTTCCTCTCCTCGTCTGGCAAAATTTCCAGATCTCGCTCTGGGGCAATATAAATCTTACCGTCCTAAGACTGAATTCTATATTGCCATTCGCATTCGAGATCTCCGGTAAAAAGCGACTTAATTTTAGTCGTTCCGATAATTCTGCCTTTGTAGCCCTGTTTTTTGTGCTTTACAAAAGTGTGTTCAGAGTATGTCATTTATCCTTCTCAACTTGTCACCAAGTCAACAAAACGTTTTGTATAATTATAACATGATCAACATGCTACGAAACAATTCTTTGTGCCGGCAGTCGTGTCAAGATAATTGTACGGTTTCGTATTTAGGTTCTCTGAAAAATGTTATGTGTTTAGGCATAACCGCTGGTTGTTGTTCCTGCCTGAACAGGCTTATAATACCGTAAACCCACAAGTTGAC